>NZ_AEEA01000040.1 GCF_000297095.1 Treponema primitia ZAS-1
CCTCCACGCTGCTTTCCCGCCTTCGGTACCGTTCTATAATTGCCGTCTCAAAGGATACCCCTTTTAGTTTGGGCACCTTCAGTTCAACCTCCCCGGAAGTCGTCCCCAGTTTTCGCTTATAGCTTCCGCTCCGGTATCCTTTCCGACCTTCCGTCCGCTCGTATTTGCCGGCTCCCGTTAGCTGAGCGGCTTCCTGGTCCAAAAGTCCGTTCAGGGTCTCCTCAACGCTGGTCCGGACTAATTCCTTCAGCTCGTCCTTGATAACTCCCTCGTTGAATTGTATAATCTTATCAGACATGGTTTGTAGTCTCCTTTGATAATTTGGTTTTGGTTAACTCATTTTATCATTTGACTGCAAACCTGTCTTTATTTTGCGAAACTTATTGTACCTTATCGGCGTGGGAGCGCAGCGACCTAGCCGTAACGTAGCCCGAGGAGCGACCAAAGGGAGCGACGATGCGTAAACCGGTTGTTAAACGATGTTTCCCCATTTACACTTAGGTTGTTTATTTTGTTTAACATAATTATTTTTAATAAACACATTTACTATTTCTTAAGATATTTTATATTAAATATTTTTAAAATATAATTATAATAACACTATATGTAGACAATATTGATATCTAGGAATTCTGAAGTATAACATACAGGGAGTATTAAAAAATAAAAATGAAAATTGTCATTTATCAAACCATGCATTTATATTGGGAAAATGTTTTTTTACATAATTAATCAAATAATATTATTCAACAAAACTATACCTTTATCTGATATTCCTAGATATCTTGGAAGACTCAAATAAAATAAAAAATATTAAAATTAAACAAATGTATTATATTTATAAAATATCTTACCTTGAATGATTATTGGAAGACAATACTATTTCAAATTACAATCTTGGATGATTATATTATTACGTTATGGGGAAATTTCGCATAACTTATTTTATACGCAATACACTTAAACCCGCAATCTTGCTATATAAGCGAATGCGTATATTTCTTTTTCTATGGGATATATACGGGTTAGTCTTTTTGTTCGATCGTATCAAGAGGGCTTTGGATTTTAAGAGTTGCACGGCGGGCTACATGGGTGTATCGTTCTGTGGTTCTTATAGATCGGTGGCCTAGAAGTTCCTGGATGTATCGAACATCAGTTCCATTTTCCAACAGATGAGTAGCAAAAGTGTGACGCAGGCTGTGGATAGAAGCACCTTTTTTGACATTCGCTTTTTGAAGGGCGTTTTCAAATATTTTTTGCGCGGATCGAATGGATAAATGCTGTGCAGTGGACTGACCGGTAAAAAGCCATGTTTTAATATCATGCAGAAAATAATATTCTTTGAGGATTCTGATTACCTGATCAGAAAGCAGGGTATAACGATCTTTTCGGCCTTTACCGGAGCTAACCAATACAGTTTTACGAGCCGGATCAATGTCGGACCGTCTTAACGATACTACTTCGCTCACTCGAAGACCAGAGGAATAGGCCATCATCAAGAGGAGCCGATGTTTGATATTTTTTTCCGCATCAAATACCGCTTTGACTTCCGCCTTGGAAAGGACCACGGGGAGGCGTTTGTCCTGACGCGGACGGCGCTGTTCCTCAACTATATCGCGTTTTAATACGGTGGTATAAAAAAACTTGAATGCGCTTAAGGCTAAATTCATCGTGGAGGCGGAAAGATTTTTGGTTTTATTTTGATAGGCAAGATAATTCTTGACGTCTACTGCGGTAATTTCTTCTGGGGGCTTCTGCAGGCAGCGGCAAAGATCACGATTGTAATAGCTATAAGACGCCAAAGTATTGGGACTGTATTTTCGCGCTTGTAATTCGGCTTCAAGCTTGACTTGCCATGATTGCGAAAACATATCCGGCAAAGGATGATGTTCAATACAGGGTATATCATCCATGATGTGTGCGGGGGCATCCGTGTCATCGTCTAAAAGGCAGAGAGTAGGATTTTGGTTCAGAAATCCTCCAACTATGATGGGGGTTTCGGGACTTTTTTCGACCTCCATATACGGTCTGTTTGCAAGAACTTGGCTAATCAGTGTGTCACCATATTCTGACTTTACGATAAATTGACTGCGTACAGGATCCCAGTCTCCTATCCGCGTTTTGATGAGCTTGGAAAATAAGTTTTTATCATAGTTATAAAATGGAATCCGTATATTTTTGTTTTCATAAAAAAGATACACCACATCCATTATTCACCATCCTTTAGTTTCCGAACTACTTCGAAAAATATGAGCGATCCCGGAACAAACGGGTAATGGTCCAGTCCGCCAGGATGTATACATAGCTTGATCCGCTGGCTGTTGCGCCCTTTTTGCCTTCCGGCAGGGTTCCTACATTAATGGTCAGAGAAGTACCGTTACCCAGTTCCAGCACAATCCGGCCATCACTTAAACTTGTAGAAGCGGCAGTAAGACCAGGAACGAAATTTTCACCCTCAGCATCCAAGATGCCCCTGACATAGGTATCCACCCGCTGGGAATCTATTGATTCATCATCCAAGCCCTCTATGCTCCAACCGCTGCCATTCCTTGTAATGACCAGTGGTTCCCCCCGTTCGCCTCCGTCCTCTGGCGGTAATGCAAGCACCGTAAGGCGCTGAACAAGGGCAGTATCCGTGGAGAGCTGGGGATCGAATAGCCTTAGGTTATACCAGGAAGTTTCGGCGCTTCCTACGTAGGCCGAAAACTTATCCTCACCGGAACGGACTTCGTTCTGGTCATTCTTCCGCAAATAGATTTCCTGACCAGCAGCATCCCTGCCGCCTATGAGGAGGTCTAAAAGAGATAATCCAGCCCCACCTTTGAGTAAAATACGCGCGGCATTGTTTTCGGTGAGTCCTAAACGCTCATGGGAAGAAGCGGCGGAACCACGGACGGGATATGCGCCGCGGAGGGTAAGCGTCCGAAGGAGATCCTCTACCCGGGCGGCTTTAGCGGGGAATTCCCCCTCCCCTATCAGGGCATACCAATCATTACCCCGGCGAATGAGCTTCACCGGGTTGCTCCATTCACCGGCCTTGGCTATTTCTATACCATCCACCCGATCCTGCAATTTGGCGTCAAGCCACAGGAAAGCTGCGTTCCTGGTATTTACCCGTTCGGGATCAAAAAAGAGGGTTAGCAGATACACTAAGGCCAGAAGGCCGACTAAACCGGATAATAATATGAGTTTCTTTTTATACACCATCGGAAGATTCCTTTCCTTGCCGCTGTAATGAACGGCGCCGTTGCAATGAACGTAAAACCCCCAGGGCAATAACCAAAAGGGGAATAAGTATTATATTTAAATACCGGGCAAAGGCCATAGCCTTAAGCCGTTTTTCATCATCCGTAATCCTATCAAGCCGGCCCGTCTGAGACTGGTGACTGCGAATACTAATGATATCATCATCGTTACCAAGCCAATCCGCCGCGGTAAGGAAAAAATCGAAGTTACGGTCGCTCCGGGTATATTGGGTAATAGTCGATACAAGATCCGTATCGCCAATGACGATAATCCGGGATTCCTTGGATTCCGCAGGCATATCAGGCAATTCTTCCTCCGATCCTTCCCGAACCGGTTTCGGGACACCTGCAAACCAGCTGGGGAATTTTCCCGACAGGGCGGCGCCTAACAATTTTTCGCCCTTAGTTTCGTTAATCTCCGCCTGGAACTGATAGCTCATCTCAGGGTTTGTGGAAAAATCCTTTGTTAGGGACCATGCCTCCGGGGTGGTATAGAACAGGGGTACCGCCGTTACACTTTCCGGAGGATTAAGCTCCAGGGGACTCGCCCAATACACATCGATGCCGCCAAATGCCGATGTCACAGGATGGCCGGAATTACCGTTCTGGGCCAGTACGCCAATCCACAGGGGATACCGTACAATCCGAATAACCCGGGAACCATTGGCATCAACCGACTGGTAGGAAAGGCTCAGGGCGGAAACGTCCAGGGCCAGTTCCGATTTGACCGTGGCTCCGTAAAAAGACACCATGGCCTGGAGCCCACGGTCTATCATGAGACGGCCTTGGAGCCCGCCGTTCGCATCAATAAAAACCCCGTCTAGGGCAAAGAGGACCTTACCTCCCCCCTGGATATACCGGTCTAAGCGGTATAGGGCCCAATCATCAAGATCCTCAACTCCGCCTAACACAAAAAGTGACGGCAAGGTGTCGGGAATTTCTTCACCGGGGTTTATCATCCGTATCCGGAAACCGGATTGAGCAAAGGCTTGGTTAAGGATACTGTAATCCGTAGACCATTGTTTTCCCGTGTCCCCTACCAGGAAAGCCGCTTCACGCTGGGTACCCCGAATAAGGTTCCGGATACGTGAAGTTAAATCGTATTCCAGGGTCCCCGCATTAAACGCGAAGGGGATCACATCGGTCTGGTCCAGGTATTCAATAACGATGCCGGAATAAACCTGGGCGATATTTGCCTGATCCTGTTCCACAACTTCGATCTGCTGGGGGATGATCCCAAGGGATTCCACCTCCCGGCTTAGCCCTGCCTTCTGCGGGTCCCGAACCGTGAGGCGAATTCTGCCATGGGAATAGGCGGCATATTCCCGGAGCAGATCCTCCAGCTGAGCGGGTACCGGGTGAATGGCGGATAGCTTTTTCGAAATATAATAGGTAATCCGCACCTGATCGGGTATTTCGGTATAGAGATTCCGGGAAACCGGTGAAATGGTATAGGCCTTGCTTTTTGTTAAATCAAGGCGGAACCATAAACGCTGGCTAATCAGAATAACCAGAAACATTGCGGCAATCGATAGAACGGTAATAATAGTAACTTGTCGTTTTGTCATCTCCTACCTCCATTTCCGGTACAGAATTACCCGGGTATTGAGGAAGAGAAACAATACCGTGGCCAGGATAAAGAAGACCAGATCCCGTGAATCGATGAGGCCCTTGGAAAAGCTTTCAAAATGAAATGCAAGGGAGATAAAGTTGATCCCCGCCGCAAGCCAGTCCGGCAAATCAAAACTAAAGGTTATCTGCTGTATCAGCATTACTACCATAAGTACAACGGCGCTTCCAAGAAATGCTCCGGCTTGGTTTTTTGACAGTGCGGAAAGAAAGAGCCCCAGGGCTATGGCGGCAGACCCTAACAGGAGAGTTCCGATATATTCGGCAATGATAACCCCGCCGTCAAAATATCCCAGCGGGAGGAGACTGAGAGGAAGGGGGATAGTCAGCAGGATGATAAAAACTAAAACCCCCAGAGAGGAAAGATACTTCCCCACCACCAGTTCCCATTCAGAGAAGGGCATGGTTAAAAGAAGTTCTACGCTCCCCAGCTTCCGTTCCTCCGCCCAGCCTTTCATGGTAATCACCGGAATGACCAGAATAAAGACCAGGGGAAAGGCGGCAAAGTAAGCCCGCAGGGATGCCAGGTCCTGGGTAAAGAAACGCTGAATGTAAAACAGCCAGATAGAGGAAAAAAGCAGAAAAAATACCGCTATTCCGTAGAAAGCCGGAGAGTTACCGTGGGAGTAAAGCTCCTTCCGGGCCAGAGCCAGGGCCCTTGGGAGGAAAGGAAGCGGGGCAGCAGTTCCATGAGACAATTTCATGATTTGGCCTCCTCGTTAGACAGCTGCTGACCAACTTCATTGGACAGCTGCTGACCAACTTCGTTGGACAGCTGCTGACCAACTTCGTTGGTCAGCTTCACAAATATATCTTCCAGGCTCAGCCGTTTTCGGTTCATCCTGAGGATCTTATAGCCCTGGGTTACCGCCCAATCAAAGATCCGTTCCCCTTCGGAGGACTCCCCTTCCGGGTTTTCCCCGCCGGGGAGGAAGAAACTCAGGTTTATCGTTGCATCACCCTGCTCTTCCAGGCTTGCCGGGGCGATTCCCGCCCCCAACTGCAAAAGCCGTTCCGGGAGCGTATGGGCATAGGCGCCCTTCAGGGTTAGTACCCAGCTGTCGCCGCCCTTCATGGTACCGGCGATTTCTTCGGGAGTCCCCTGGGCGGCTATGCGCCCTTCGTTTAGTATCAGTACCCGGGAACAGACCGCTTCCACTTCCTGGAGTATATGGGTAGACAGTATTACTGTTTTTCGTTTCCCCAGTTCCTTTATAAGACTGCGGATTTCGATAATCTGATTAGGATCCAGCCCGCTGGTAGGTTCGTCCAGAATCAGAATGGGAGGATCGTGGATGATGGCCTGGGCCAGACCTACCCGCTGTTTATAGCCCTTGGAAAGGTTTTCGATCCGTTTGGACCGTACCTGGGAGAGGCCGCAGGCGTCGATGGCCTCTTCCAGCCGCCTGCGCCGATCCTCCCTGGGGATAAGCCGGGCTTCGGCAATAAAGTTCAGGTACTCCGTGGGGCTGAGATCGCCGTAAAGGGGTACGCTTTCCGGGAGGTAGCCGATGCGTTTTTTTACCTCCACCGGATCATCCTCCACGGAAATTCCGTCTACCAGGGCTTTTCCCCCGGAGGGGAAGTGGTATCCCGTGAGGATCTTCATGATGGTGGTCTTCCCCGCGCCGTTAGGGCCGAGGAAACCCAGGACCTGGTCTTTGCCTACGGAAAAGGATACATCCTTTACCGCTTCGACCGGTCCATACCGTTTTGTAAGTCCATGCACTTCAATCATTGGGCTGATACTTCTCCTTAATCAATATACTCTATTGGATACACCATTCTATCCCGGGACAGTATCGTTCCGGGAAATATGCTTTGAGCCTCTTTAAGAAGCTGTTTAAGATCGTATTCCGTGTACCGGGGGCTGTAATGGATCAGGGCCATCTTTTTGACCTCCGCAGCTTTGGCAAGATAGGCGGCCTGCTCGGCGGTCATGTGTTTCTTCTCCCGGGCGCTTTCTTCCAGGGCCCGTTCAAACATCCCCTCGCAGACAAAAAAGTCGGACCCATGCACCTCATCGGCAATTTCCGGAAAGGCCAGGGTATCGGTTACAAAGGAGAACTTTCTCCCGGACCGGGTTTCCCCCAAAACCTCTTCCGGCCGTACTTCCCTGCCGTCTGCGGCAATAACGGTTTCCCCGGACTGGAGCTTTGACCACAGGGGCCCCCGGGGTACACCCAGGGCATCGGCCTTTTCCGGGTGAAATATCCCCGGCCGCTCGTCTTCCTCTAAGGTATATCCTAAACAGGGTTTGGTATGCCGCAGGTTAAAGGCCCGGACGTGGAACCCATCACCCTGGTAGACGATACCCGGTTCGGTCACTTCCTTTATGATGATCTCGTAGTTGATATACATATCCAGCACCCGGCGGCTGGTTTCGATATACTCCGCAATTCGGGGGGGCCCGATAATGTACAGGGGATCATCCCGATCCACCTGGGAAGACAGCATGAGGAGCCCCGGTATGCCCGTAACATGGTCCGCGTGGGTATGGCTGACAAATATGACGGATATCTTCTTCCACCGGAGGTTGAGTTTCCGCAGGGAAACCTGGGTACCCTCCCCACCGTCAAACAGGAACAACTCCCCTTCCCGCCTTAGCAACACCGATGTAAGATGACGGTTCGGCAAGGGCATCATGCCGCCGGAACCGAGGATAAATGCTTCAAGGTTCATTAAGGTGAATATACCAAAAATCTGTTAAAATGACAATGCGAAGAAACAACTAGTAACGAAGATGGCAAAGACGGGCGGAGGGAGGGGCATCCCCGGCGCTCACACGCAAGTAGAGTCTGCTTGCGGAGCCCCTTCGGGTCTCCTCCAGCAGGGAATTCCTTATGTGTTCGGTCGGGGAAGCCCCTCCCTCCGCCCGCCCTTGTCACTGTACGGTATAAGAGGTGGTATTCGCTAAAGGATATGTAATACACGTTGTATTACAGGATAGGTTTGCCTGATTAGTTTCTGAAGCTGTGTATAGGCGCAGGAATCCTGCCGCCGCGGCTGATAAATACATCGCTTTTGGCGCTGTTTACTGCCATTATTGGGGCGCCGCCTAGGAGGCCGCCGAACTCGGCCCAGTCGCCGGCTTTTTTGCCCGGTACGGGGATGACACGAACTGCGGTAGTTTTGTTGTTCACCATGCCTATGGCCATCTCGTCGGCGATGATCGCGGCAATGGTGGCGGCGGAGGTGTCGCCGGGAAGGGCTATCATGTCCAGGCCTACGGAACAGACAGAGGTCATGGCTTCCAGTTTGTCCAGGCTGATGGTTCCGGCTTTAACGGCGGCTACCATGCCTTCGTCTTCCGAGACCGGGATAAAGGCGCCGGAGAAGCCGCCTACGTGGGTGGAGGCCATGACACCGCCTTTCTTCACCATGTCGGTGAGCATGGCCAGGGCGGCGGTGGTGCCGTGGGTCCCGGCGGATTCAAGGCCCATTTCTTCCAGGATGCGGGCTACCGAATCGCCCACCGCGGGGGTAGGCGCCAGGGACAGGTCCAGGATACCAAAGGGGACCCCTAAGCGTTTGGCCGCCTCCATCCCAACCAGCTGGCCCATACGGGTTATTTTGAAAGAGGTCTTCTTTATAGTGTCCGCCAGTTCGTCAAAGCTGGCGCCCCGGTGGGATTCCAGGGCGGCCTTAATGACACCGGGACCGGAAACACCAACGTTGAGGCAGCTCTCTCCTTCCCCGGGGCCGTGAAAGGCGCCGGCCATGAAGGGATTGTCTTCAGGGGCGTTGCAGAACACCACCAGCTTTGCGCAGCCCAGGCCATCCCGGTCCGCCGTTAGTTCCGCTGCGGCCTTCACAATTTCTCCCATACGGCGTACGGCGTCCATATTAATACCGCTCTTGGTACTCGCCACGTTTACCGAAGCGCAGACACGATCGCTGCTCGACAGCGCCTCGGGGATGGAATCCACCAGGCGGCGGTCCCCGGCGGAAAAGCCCTTCTGGACCAGGGCGGAAAAGCCGCCCACAAAGTCGATGCCCAGTTCCTTGGCAACATCGTCCAGCACCTTTGCATAGGGGGTATAGTTTTCGTCATCAGACGAGGCTGCAATGAGCGCTATGGGGGTAACGGAAACCCGCTTGTTGATAATTGGGATACCGTATTCAAGCTCAATTTCCCGGCCCACCTTGACCAGGGGACCCGCCACCTTAAGGAGCTTCTCCCGTATACGGCGGCGGGTTTCGGTTCCCGATACAGCGGCGCAGTCCAGGAGGGAAACACCCAGGGTGATGGCCCGTATGTCCAATTTATACCGCAGAAACATATCCACCGTTTCTTTAACTTCATAGGGGGTAAAAAGCATTATTACTATCCTTGTTTAATTTTGGCCTATAGGAGAAAAACGCAGTTTCAAATCCTATGCATGGCGCTGAAAACCCGTTCGTGCATAACGCTGATGGAAACTTCCATCGACTTGCTCAGAACGGACAGTTCTTCCTTAATCACTTCCAGGGGTTTGCTGCCATGGGAAAGATCCACCATCATCATCATCACAAAGTTTCCTGACAAAACGGTTTGGCTGATATCCTCAATATTAATACTCCGTTCCGCTAAAAAGGCGCTGACCTTGGCAATGATACCGACCTGATCGGTACCCACCACGGTGATAATCGCGTTCATAAACTCCTCCACTTTTACAGTACTACTACAGACCTGAAAGTATCCGTTCCGCCTCGGCCTTGCCGGTATAGTTTGGATTACGGCTAATAAGTTCACGGAGGGAACGTTTTGCCGAATCGGGATCCCCCAGGCTTACATAGGTCTTGCCCAGTTCCAACTGGGCATCCCAGTTTGCGGCGTCAACCTTCAGACATTCCAGGTAGGCGTCCCGGGCTTTTTGAAGATCCCCGGATCCTGCCAAGGCCCGGGCCAGATTTATCCTGACCGTAGGATTATTTGGCTCCGATTGCAGGGCCTTTTCGTAGTGTTCTACACTTTGGGGCCATTGTTCAAGACGGGCATAGGCGGATCCCAGATTATTATTCACCTCAAAGGACCGGGGCTCCTGGTTGTAGGCCGCCGAAAGAAGGTTCACCGCCTGTTCAGAAAACCCATTGGCCAAATAGAGGCTGCCCAGGTTGATCCTGGGGCGTATATACGTCCCATCCAGGGAAACCGCCCGGCCATAGGCAGCCACGGCGCCTTCAAAATCACCGGTGGCTTCGTATGCAAGCCCCAGGGTATAGGCGTAAACGGCGTTTGAGGGGGCCGTATCCATGGCTTGCTTGGCATAATCCAGGGCTTCGGCGCCCTTGTCCTGGTTGATCTTAACCACCGCCATGTTGTAATTGGTCTGATCATCCTTGGGGGAAGACTTGAGCGCCTTGGCAAAGGAAGCTTCGGCGGAAACAAAATCGCCGGAAGCCATCTGGGCTACACCCAGTTCTCTCACCGAGGCCAAATCGTTGGGGGCATACTGCAGGGCCTTGGTAAAGGCGTCCGCAGCGCCCCGGGGATCACCCTGGGCGGCGAGTATGCGCCCGATTTCCCGGTGGGCGGTTGGGTAATCCGGCTTTACCCCCACCGCTCTCCGGTAGGCCGTAAGGGCGTCGCTGGGCTGGCCCAGGGCGCGGAAGGTACCACCCAGGTTGTACCAGGCGGATTCAAAATTCCGGTTCAGGGTTGTTGTATTTTCAAAGTACTGCCGGGCGCTGGCATAATCCCGATTGGTAAAATAAGCCCTGCCCAAATCATAGGAGTAAATGTAATTTTTAGGATCCAGACGTACCGCTTCCTTTAGTTCGGCGATGGCGGCATCCGTTTGGCGGAGATCCCGGCTCAGTTTGCCCAGGGTATAATGGGGCAAAGCCTGGGTGGGATCCTTCTGAATAGCTGAACGTGCATGGGCAGCCGCTTCCTGGCCAGCCTCACGGCCTTCGGGGGTATCGGGCTGTTTGGAAAAGACCTCGTAGTAAGCCTCGGCAATCTCCGCCATTTCCTGGGCTTCAAACCGGTTTTCTCCGGGGGGCATCTTTCCCAGGGCTTCGTTAAAGGCTTCCCGGGCGGCGTTCAAATCATTCCGGCTTATGGCTTCCCGCCCCTTGGCAACCAGGCTCTGCACTTCCCGCATCTGCGCCTGGAGAGCCGCAGATTTCCGGGCCATTTCTTCTTCCTGGGCCTTACGGCGCTCCGCCTCTGCGGCAATCCCCGCCTGACGTTCCGCCTCTGCAGCGGCCTGGGCAGCGGAGCTTTCCTCCATCATGGCCAATTCCGCAGCCCGGCGCTCTTCTTCCAGCTTTGCCTGGGCGGCTGTTTCTTCGGGACTTGGGCCGGTTGGAACAGCGTCATTTTCCGCAGCCAGCCGCCGGAGCCGGAGAATTTCATCACGTAATTCCCGGGCTTCCGGATCTTCGGAATTTTCAATCAAAAACCGGTCCAAAATGTCCAGAGCACGCTGATATTCTCCCTGGGCTATATATTCCCGGGCCAGCAAAAAAGAATTTGCCCGGATCATATTGGGACTTTCGGCGGGTTTACGTAAAAAAACAAAATACGATACGGCTAAAAGGACAAGCGCCACCGCTGCCGCCGAAATACCGATGATAATCTTCTTATTTTTTTTCATACCGGATACATACTCCTCGTTAAATTATTCCAATTCAAATTCGCTATCATACCCCAGAATATCCTCGCTGCCCGAGGAAAGCCCCTTGGTATCCTCCGCTGCGGACTGGAGAGAGGCGGTAACCTCGTCAAGAATTCGCTTTTTTCGCTCCGCCTCTGCGGCCGCCTTGGCTTCCTCTATAATACGCTGCCGTTCTACGGCGGCAAAGTCCGAACGTATTGCCGATATGAGCTGTTCTATTCGGCTTCGCTGGGAAGAACCGGGTTCGAAGTTTAGGTAGGATTCATAATCATAGATAGCATCCTGTAGAGCTTGTCTGGTAAGCCTGGCATTCGCCCGGTTAAGGTAGGCCGAAGCAAAACCGGGGTTCGCCTCCAGAGCCTGGGTATAAAAATCTTCCGCCATGGAGATATTTCCCTTAGCATAATAGACATTGCCCAGGTTATAGGCGATAAGGGCGGTGTCCGCATCGGCCTGGGGAAGGACACGGCGGAATAGTACGATGGCTTCATCCAGGCGGTTTAGCTGCTGGTAGGTAAGTCCCAGGTAGAGGAAGGCCCGGATATTCTCCGGATTTTCCGTTATTGCTGATTCAAGGAAGACCAGGGCATCCTGGGGTTTATTACGAAGAAAATACTCCTCCCCCTGGGTAAAGGAACTCTGCCCGTAAACTGCGCTAAGGGACACATATAAAAAAGCAAGGACTAAAAAAGCCTTTTTTTTCGAAAACACCCGTAATTCCTCCATCTTTCCCACTCGCCATACCTCGTTTTTATATATATACTTATCTTAGTTCCAATTGGAACTGGCTCACTCAATAAAATATATCATTACTTTATTGGAAAACATAATGATCATTGTTATTATCGGCATTTTGCAAGGAAGTTTCCTGAGCAAAATTGAAGGGCGATTATGAAAATCCTCTGTATTTCCGATCAAATTGATCCCCTGGTCTATTCATCCGCCATCAAAGAGCGTTTCAAAGATGTTGATATGATCCTCTCTGCGGGGGATTTGCCCATGGATTACCTGGATTTTGTAATTTCCAGCCTGAACAGGCCCCTTCTTTTTGTATTTGGAAATCATAATCTGGAGGATCTTAATTTTTTTAATAATGGGGTGAATCTCCCGGCCGGCCGTGGTTTTGGGGCCACCCATATCGGTTCCCGAATAATCATTGAGGAGGGACTGATCGTTGCAGGATTGGGGGGCTCTATGCGGTACAACCGGGGGGAAAATCAGTTCACCAATTTTCAAATGTACATGGAAATATGCAAGCTGATCCCGGCTATGCTGTTTAACCGTGTTTTTCGGGGACGTTTTCTGGATGTGCTCCTGACCCATGCCTCCCCGATGGGCATCCATGACCGGGAAGATCCCTGCCACCGGGGATTCGAAGCCTTTCTATGGTTCATGCGGGTATTTAAACCGAAATATCTTATCCATGGACATATTCATTTGTACGATTTATCCACAGTGCGTACCACAGGGTATAATAAAACCCAGGTGATCAACGCCTACAGCCATTACATCATTGATATAGGGGAAAACAAACTATGAACAACACCCATCATCTTCAAGCGGCGGAAGACTTTTCTAAAGCCCGGGGCAGAGCATTACTCTCCCGCATACAGCACTTTATGAATGTGGATAGGGATAATCTCCTATCCTTCAACGATGTTAAGGAAATCCTAAGGCCTAAAAATGAAACCTATCGGGGTATGCAGGCTATACCTATCGATCTTATCGTGGGAAGCGAAGGACGGTACCGGGATTTTAACAAATACTTTCTCCCCCGGTCGGAACATCTCCGGTCACGATGGGAGCGGGTAGACATGGCCCGGCTTAAGGATATTATCCTGCCCCCTATCCAATTGTACGAAATTGGAG
The DNA here is from genome assembly GCF_000297095.1 of Treponema primitia ZAS-1. Lineage (NCBI taxonomy): Bacteria > Pseudomonadati > Spirochaetota > Spirochaetia > Treponematales > Treponemataceae > Treponema > Treponema primitia. The sequence goes on from NZ_AEEA01000040.1 coordinate 13,349, forward strand.
GGGTGTACTTTGTTCGGGACGGTAACCACCGGGTATCCGTAGCGCGAACCCAGGGGATGGAGATTATTGATGCGGAGGTTACCAGCCTTTCCAGCGAAATCACTATTAATCCCTCCATGACCAAGGATGAACTCCGCATAGCCCTGATCGGTTATGAGAAAAAACTGTTTTATGAAAAAACAAATTTTGGGGAACTCACCGCTTGTAAGGATCTGGATTTCAGCGCCACCGGGCGGTATGACGTAGTTTATACCCACATCCTGGTACATAAGTATTATTTGAATCAGCAGGTGTCCGGGGAAATACCCTTTTCAGACGCCCTGGTTTCCTGGTACAATAATGTGTATCTGCCGATTGTAGAGATCATCCGGGAAGAGCGTCTCTACTTAAATTTTCCCGGGAGAACCCCCAGCGATCTCTATGTCTGGATCGTAAAACATTGGGATTTTCTTAAGAAAAAATACGGCGTGGGTTTCTCCGTATCCGAGGCTGCCAGGGATTTTTCCCAAAAATACGGTACCGTCAAAAAAGGACCCCTTACTTTTATTGCACACCTGATTGACCGTGCATTCAACCGATCGTAAAAGGAACGTAGATTATGGCTATTCTGTCAATTCAATCTCATGTGGTGTACGGGTATGCGGGGAATACCGCTGCGGTTTTCCCCCTCCAGCGTCTGGGCCGGGAGGTCTGGGCGGTAAACACCGTTGAATTTTCTAACCACACAGGCTATGGAGCCTGGCGCGGCAAGGTCCTTGATGTAAGTTTGGCGGAAGAGCTGGTGGCGGGCATCGAAGACCGGGGTGTCCTGGGGAACTGCGAGGCGGTTCTTTCAGGCTATATGGGAGATGCCGGGGTGGGTCATGCGGTAATCGGCGCCGTTCAAAAAGTCAAGGCGGTTTCCCCAAAGGCTATCTACTGCTGCGATCCCGTGATGGGGGATGTGGGCCGCGGATTCTATGTCCACGCCGATATCCCGAATATGTTTAAAAACGAAGTAATTCCCCGGGCGGACATCACCACCCCCAATCAGTTTGAGTTGGAGGCGCTTACGGGGCAGGACACCTCAAGCCTGGTCAACGCACGGAAGGCCATAGATCAGATCCACGCTGCGGGCCCCAAGGTGGTGTTAGTAACCAGCTACCGGGAAAAGGGCGGAATAGAAAACCACATCGAAATGCTGGCCTCCGACGGCAGCTCGATCTACCGTGTCCGCACCCCGGAACTCCCCATGGGCGCCGGAATGGCGGGCTCCGGCGATGTGACCACCGCCCTTTTCCTGTCGCGGTACCTGGAAACCGGCAATGTCCGGGATACCCTGGAACTGACCGCAGCCTCCATCTTCGGCGTTATGGACACTACCTACAAGGCAAAGAGCCGGGAATTGCAGATAATCAAAGCCCAAACGGAACTGGTAAAGCCCAGCAATACTTTTAAGGCGGAGAAGCTGTAGGGGATCAATCATAAAATAGACATATCCCGTACACCTTTTCCGCTCCGGATGCCTTCAAAGCAGCGGCGCAGGCATCAAGGGTAGCTCCGGTGGTGATCACATCGTCAAAGAGGATTAGTTCCCCGCTTACCGGCTTGGTACAGAGGATTTTTCCTCTAAGGTTAGTTTTCCGGTTTGCCTTGTTCAGCTCCTTCTGACTTTTTGAGGGGAGACGCTTCAGGCAGGGATACACCAACTGGTCTAGCTTTTTGAGCCTGGCCCCTAAATAAGCTACCTGATCCCATCCGGTTTTGCGTACCTTTCCCGGGCGGGGCGGAACGGGAACAAAAACCCTTTCTGAAGCGGTAAGGGGAAGCTGTTCCACCGCTTCCAGGATCCGTTCCGCAAGAAAATTACCGATTGACAGCTGCCTTCCGAATTTATAGGCGGTCAAAAGTTTCCGGTATTTGCCGGTATAGGGAAAGATGCTGAAGGCTCCGTCAAAAACATGGGGCCCTTCGGGCGCCGCCTCCCCTTCCCGGCATTGCAGACATTGCCCCTGCTCCGAGATAAGGGGGCGGCCGCAGGATGAGCAGCGTTCTTCATCCCCCGGGGAAAGATTCGTCATACAGGGGTGGCACAAACCGTACCAGGACTCGTCAATGTCCAAAAGTTCCCCGCCGCAGATAGGACAGTCCACGGGGAACAGATACTCCCGGATATAGGCAGCCATCCGGACGGCTTGATACATGAAGTGTTTAGTCATAGTTATCTCCTTTGGGTTTATCCCCAAAAAAAGATACGGGTTCATGCGGAATTTTACTTTACTGTGGTTTAACACTAATATATAAAAAAATTACAACCGCAAAGGCGCACGAAGGCGCAAAAGAAAAGATTTATGTTATCCTCTTTTCCTTCTGTGCCTTCGTGCGCCTTTGCGGTTAAAATTCTGTATCTTTGCTTAGTATTTACGCGTTATTCATCGTCAAACAGCGTCGGCCCGGAGTTTGACCGTACTTGCAACGAAGTTCCCCGCGCAGGATGTTGGGGTTTGCCGGGGGATTTGGGAGGGTCCTTTCCGTCGAAGAGGGCTTTCCAGGCGTGGATACGGTTCAGGGCTTCCAGGGGGGTTATGCGGTTTAAGTCCAGGGCGGCGATATCCTCGGCGATGCGCCGGACCCGGGTATTCGTTGTAACCGGGCCGGCCGGGGTATCCGGGACCGTTGCCGGAGGCGCCGTTTCGGGCAGGGCCTTGTGGAGGATCTCTTCACCCTCCCGTATTCGCTCCATAATCTCCGCCGCCCGCCCCAGGACCCCTTCGCTGAGGCCTGCCAGACGGGCCACGTGGAGGCCGTAGGATTCCGCTGCGGGGCCTTCCTTGAGCTTCCGCAGAAATACTATTTCTCCATCCCGATCCAGGACTTCCATAGAACGGTTTGCCAGGCCGGGATGGGCCAGCATGGAAAGTTCATGGTAGTGGGTGGCAAAGAGGGTACGGCATTTGATGCGGTTCAGCAGTTCCTCGCTCACCGCCCAGGCGATGGAAAGGCCGTCGTTGGTTCCCGTACCCCGGCCAACCTCATCCATGATCACCAGGCTCTTTTCTGAGGCCGTGTTGAGGATATGGGCGGTCTCGTTCATCTCCACCAGGAAGGTACTTTCCCCCCGGGCCAGGTTGTCCGATGCGCCCACCCGGCAGTAGATCCGGTCGGTAACGCCTATATTTGCGGATGCTGCAGGGACAAAGCTGCCCGCCTGGGCCATGATGGTGATCAGCGCCGCCTGGCGGAGGTAGGTGGACTTACCGGCCATATTGGGACCGGTAATAAGGGCAAAGAGCACCCCGCCCTCTTCCAGGACCACATCGTTGGGGATAAATTCTCCGCCGGGCAGATGGGCCTCCACCACCGGGTGACGGCCTTCGCGGATCTCCAGGCGGTTTTCACCGTCCACCGTCGGACGTATCCAGCCCCGGACTGTGGCTGCCCTGGCCAGGGACTGGGCGCAATCCAGTTCGGCGATCCGGGCGGCAGCGGCGGATAGTTCCGGGATAAGCGCCTTGGCCTTGTCCCGGATTTCCAGAAAAAGCTTTTTTTCCAGGTCCACCACCCTATCCGAGGCGCCGTTGATGTCCGATTCCAGGGCGGCAAGCCGGTCTGTGGTAAAGCGCTCTCCCTGAACTATGCCCTGGCGGCGGATAAAACGGGCCGGCACCTTTGGAAGGTGTAGTTTTGTAACCTCGAAAAAATACCCGATAAGGCGGTTGTACCGGATCTTCAGGCTGCTAATGCCCGTAGCTTCACGTTCCTCCTCCAGATATTCCTCCAGGAGGGAACGGCCGTTATCCCGCAATTTGCGGAGTTCGTCCAACTGTTTGTTATACCCATTCCGGATCAGGTTCCCTTCGGTGAGCAGGATGGAAGGGTCCTCGCAAAGCCCCCGTTCCAGCAGCTCCCGGAGTTCAAGGAGCCGGACAAGGGCGTCTCCGGCCGGGGAAGAGGCGTCCAGGGACCTGGCCGCCTCAGTTTCAAAGGTACAGCCCAGTTCCTTGCTTATCCCATGAACAGCGTCGTAGGCATTGAGGGAATTTTTGACCGCAAGCATATCCTTGCCGTGGGCCCTATCCATGGCAAGCCGGGAACAGAGCCGTTCCAGGTCGGGGGTTTTCCCCAGAATTTCCCGGATCCCCGTAAGTTGTCCCTGGCCATGGTAGAAGGCTTCCACCATATCAAGCCGTTTGTTGATGCGGTCAATATCACGCAGGGGGTGGAGGATACGCCGTTTTAAAAGACGGCGGCCCATGGCGGTTTTGGTTTCATCCATCACTTCCAGGAGGGAGAACCGGCCTTCGCCATCCCGGAGGTTACGGACCAGTTCCAGATTCCGCTGGGAAGATTCATCGATGCCCACGAACTCCGTATCCCCATAGAGGCTGAGGGACCGGACATGGGGGATAAGGCTCCGGGCGGTATCGCCCAGGTAATCCAGGATGGCCCCGGCGGAGAGGATCTCCGGGGACGTATCCTCCAGGCCGAAACCCCGGAGGCTTGCGGTACAGAACTGCCGTTCCAGCCGTTCCCGGCTGCGGCTTAGATCGAAGAGCCAGTCCGCCCAGCGATTCACCACCAGACTAGGCCGGTCCAAAACAGCCGCGGCAATTTCGCCGAATTCTTCCAGGAGGGATTCCTGGGCTATCAATTCCCGAATCTGAAGCCGCTCCAGCTCCCCCCGGACCCGCTGCGCCGCATCGTCGTAGGTGAAGGATGTGGCGTAGAATTCCCCGGTGGAAAGATCGATATAGGCAAAGGAAACCAGTCTGACGTTCCCCGCACATACGCTGAGGGCGCCCAGGTAATTGGAACTACCCTTGTCCAGGAAATCCTCGTCCACCGTGGTTCCCGGGGTGATAACCTCCACCACCTTCCGTTCCACGATACCCCGGCCTTTTGTCGGTTCGGAAAGCTGCTCGCAGATGGCTATTCTTTTTCCCAGTTTTAGCAGGCGGGCAATATAGGAACGGGCCGCATGATAGGGGATCCCGCACATAGGAAGCCCGTTGCGGCTGGTAAGGGTGAGGTTTAGAAGGGCGGACACTTCCAGAGCATCATCTGAAAACATTTCATAGAAATCACCCAGGCGAAAAAAAAGCACATCCCCCTGATGATCCCGTTTTATCCGCCGGTATTGATCCAGCATCGGGCTCGATTCCACAGAGAATTCCCCCTTATGGATTTTTTAACTATCTGCCGGCCTTAGTTCGTAGGTTGGTAATAAGTTTTTCTGTAATGTCCACGGTCGGGCTGAACCAAAGTATACCCGTATTTTCCCTTTGGTTTAAGACCATACTATACCCTTCGCTTTCGGCGATAAAGCGGATCTCGTCCCGGACCTGTTCTAAAAAGCTTCCGGACTGGGATAGCTTTTTCATCTGATCCTCCAGTTCGGTTTTCTTAACCTGGTAATAATCCCTGAGGAAATCCTGCTTCCGGTATACCTCATTCTGAAGCCGCAATGCCCGTTCCTCATCCCCCCGGGCTTCAGCATCCACAAGAGAGCCGTGGAGGGTCTGAATTTCCGCAGTCATCCGGTCCACTTCGGTTTGAACCCTGGCGCTCCGTTCTTCCCATTCCCGAACCGCCCGGGATTCCCGGAAAAACTGGGTGTATACCCGGGAAAGATCCACCACCGCAAACCGGGTTAGCTGCTGGGCGGCCACGGACCTTACCCCAGGAGCCATCATAACGGCTAAAAATATAACAGCGATTATCCCACATTTTTTCATCATCACGTCCTTGTCTTAATAAGTTGACAGGGCAAAGGATATTATAAAGTCAAGATCCCCCATATTACCCTTTTGCCATTTAACTTCCCCATCATTAACTACGAAGCGTTTTGCAAAGATAAACCGGAAGGGAAACTGGGGTATGGCAAACCGGAGCCCTCCGCCAAGACTAAAACGCATATCTTCCATTTCGAACTCATTAAAGAAGCTATCCAGGGTCGGCTTAACCGCCGCAGCGTCAAAGAACCAGTCCAGGGCAAGGATACCCGGTACAATGGGCATACGGATCTCCGCCCAGTTTTCCCAGAGCGCCAAGCCGCGGTTAAGCCGTTCACCAACCCAGCCCCGGCCGACAAACATACCATCAACAACCAGCTTATTCGCATCATCAATCTCCGGGATTGAATAGCTGGGCTGGCGCAGAATAAAGGATACCCCGGTATGAATACCAAAAACCGCCTTAAAACTATAGTTATCTGTTATGGGCAGGTTAAAGAGGGTTAAGAAATATTCCGCCTTGGTATCGGACTTTATATAATGCTCCCGTTCAAATTCGAAAAGACCGTAGTATCCGAAACGCTGAAACCCGTAGTAGCCCTTTGAGGGATCGTAATAAACATCCCGCTGATCCAGGGAAATGCTGGTCCAGAGCGAATTAGCCATTACCCAGTCATTATTCCCTTTCCGCAGGACCGGATCAAAGGGACGGAAAATATCGGCGTCATAAATATTCTCTACCAGTCCCGTCCGGATACCCCCGGCAAGCCCAAGATTTCCAAGGCCGGTGGTAAAACGATACCCCGTGGAAAATCCCAGCGAGAGTCCCCATTGGTCATAATTCATAAGATAGACCGCCGGTGGGTATTTGCTTTCGCTGACATAATCGTCATAGGAATCAAAACCATCGGGGTAGGCCCTGGTCTCATCTCCGTTGAAGTAGGGAGCTTCGTTATCCATGGCTGCCTGGCGCTTCGTATGGCGTACCGTAAAATCAAAGCCCCCGGACAGGGGCAGCCCGAAGATCCATCGCTGGGTATATTCCAGGGATGCGCTCTGGGTATCCGGTGAGCCGTTTAGCTCTATCCCAACTACATTGCCGTAACCCAGGAAGTTACGATCGTTCAATTTGAATAAACCCGAAATGGGAAAAGCGTCGGGGTCGGAGGAACCGGAAAAGGTTAAGCCTAACTGGATATCCGTGGTAGGCTGCTCTTCCACGGTAAATACCAGGTCCATCAGGCTGTCACTGCTTCCCGGGACCATATCGGGGATTACGCTGGAGAAGTACTGCAAATTCATAAGATTACGATGGCCATCCAGCAGTTTGGTCCGGGAAAATACATCCCCGCTTTCCAGAGGAATTTCCCTCAGCAATACCCGTTCCTTGGTTTTCTCATTTCCCCGGACAATAATATGCTCAATATGGGCCCTTCCCCGTTCCACAATGCCAATCCTGAAGGACAGGACGCCGGTAACAGTATCCCGGCTTTCATTGGGAATTATGGAGTTAAAGATATACCCGTTCTCGGCGTAAAGACCCATTACCCGTTGAAGGTCTGCCTCCACCCGCCGGGCATTAACGGTTTCACCAACCTTGGAACGTATAAGGGCGGATAACTGTTCGACGGTAAAGATCTCATTTCCCTCGAAGGTGACGCCGCCAAAGGTATAGATCCTCCCTTCATAGATCCTAAAGGTGATGGTCAGGTTATTGTTACCCTTTGCATCCCGCTTTTTTTCCCTAAATACGTCGGTCACCTCGGCATCAATATAGCCCCGATCCCGGTAATACTGGGTAATGGCTGCCATATCTGCGGTAAGTTTCGCTTCCTGGAAAGCGCCGTCATTCATGATAGCGCTCTTGGGCTTTAAGGTGAGCTGGCCCCGAAGAGCCCGGTTTGAAAAGATGTTGTTCCCCTCAAACAGTATTTCATCGATGGTTAACTTTTCCCCTTCGTTGATAAAGAAACTAACCTGGACAGTACCATCCTTGCCCGGCCTGGTTTCGGAGCTGACCCGTACATCGGGGAACCCCTTTTCCAGATATTTATTAATCACCGCCGTCTCATCAAGCCGCAGTTTAGCCTGGTTAGCCACATCGTTTACCTTAAGGGAAACAACATCCAGCAGCTCCCCCCGGCGTATCTTATCGTTACCCACAAAGGTAATACGGGAAACCGTGGGACGTTCGACCACCCTGAACCGGATTATAACCGCAGTTCCATCCGCGTCGGCGGGAACGGCGCTGGGAGTGATGGATTCAAAGTACTCCAAGGCATACAGCCGCCCGTGGATTTCCCAAAAAACATCATCATTAAAGGCCCGGCCGATAAAGGGCGCCACAATTCCGTCCATTTCCGAAGAACTGACATAACGCAGCCCATCGAAAACAACATCCTTTATCGGCTTCCCCTGATACCATTCACGGGAACTAACACCAGGGGTCTCCTGCGCAAAGACTGCAAACCCAAGTAATAAAATCAACGTACATGCAACACCGATGCGCATCAAGGCTCCTTCTTCCATAAATCGCTCAAATTTCTAATCGATCTTTTCCATGACAAAGTAAGAGAAAAATCTTCGACAATCCTAGGGTCCATATGCCGGGGGGCAACATTAAATTGAATATCAAACAGTGGACCGCGAATTTCAAGCCCAATATCCGCTTCCAGGGATATCCCCGCCCCGAGGGTGAAACCGTCCCGGGAGATATCTCCAAAGCTAGTCCTGTTCTCGTCATACCGGAATGATAACATTGCCTGGCCAAAAACATCAGGCCCGAAGTACTTACCTAAGAAAACAGTCGTATTATCAAAATAGTTACCGACACCGCTAATCCTGTCAACCGGTTCTTGAAGTCCCGTGGCTTGAAATATGGCATTTTGCAGGATCTGGGTACGAACCGAGAACATATCCATACCAAGTACATCCCGGACCGCCCGTTCAAAACGCCGGACCAGGTAAAACTGTGCCAGAAAGTCCCCGCTTGCCAATACCATACTCCGAATCGAGTCATTGGATTCTTCCGAGGAAGCCCCGGTTACATTCTGCCCTAAAAGCGAAAAAATTTCAAACTGTGAAAGCGGAGGGTTGGACTCAAACCGGGGGATGAAGGATCGGAGTGGAGAACTGTCCACGATCATAGAAATGGTTACCGCCCCCTCATCGGTACGGTCACGGGCTTCCGCGCGGGCGGAAATTTGGGGATCAAAATGCATATCGCTTTCATTGAAGGATAAAACTCCTTCCTGGATGTAAAAACTCCGCTGGAAATAGAATATTTCCCCGCTCCGGACGGCGACATCCCCTTCTACGGTAAAACGTCCCGTGCTGGTATCGGTGGTAATACGGATTCCCGTTCCCGCTCCCGTATTTGCCCGAATCACCGGAAATTCCCGGGAGGGATACACAAATTCGACCTTGGAACCGGTGGTAATGCGGAGATCCGTCACCACAGAAGATTTTGAAGTATGCATGGTTCCTTCGGCGGCTTCCATGGGATGTAGGGAAATTTGCTGGGTATCCAGGTTTATTTCCGCATTGTTACCCGTCAAATCTCCGGAAACCTTTAAAATCATGTCTTCCATGGACAGAACAAGATGGCCCGATACATCACCATCCGCCTGGATACCCGCAATATCCACGCCGAAGGGGATGGCCGTTTCATCCGGGACCTGGATATCCAGGATAAAAATATTCGGTACCCACCGATCAAAACGGAACCATCCGGAAGCCATGCCGGAACCGGAGCCAACCCGGGCAGGGATGGGGCCGAAACTCATTTCGTTCCCCTCCAGGGTTATGGTCGTTGGTACCGGCTCTATGTCCTCCCGTATAAACTGGGGAACCTGGAGGCGCAGGCTGTTTACCCGGGCGGTTCCGAAAAATTCCGGGTCTCCCAGGCTGCCCCGAATCTCCACCGATGCCTCGACGAAGCCCCCGGGTACATTGACAATTTCCTTCCCAGGGATAAAGCGCCAAAGAGAGGCCATGTCTACATACAGATTTGATGTCTGGGCATTGATAGTATTACCAATAATGGTACCAACCACGGAGCCCCTAAACGGTGCGGGGTTTGAAAAAGCGGCATAAAAAGCCCCCTGATCGGAAACCTGCAACCGGAGCATATCCCCGGGGCCGCCGGAAAGGGACAGTTGGGTATGATTGCGGGAAAATATAAAATTAAAGGGCTGCCGGGACCGTATGGCATCCAAACGGATGTTCTGCATAATAAGGGCGCCATCGAAGCTCTCTATAGCCTGAGACAGGTTAAACCAGGAATTGATGGGGGCAAAATGCATCTCCGTATTAAAGGCCATATCCATGTTCCGGCCCATAAAGATTCCTCCGATCCGGGCAGCGGCCGTTGCATAGGAATTCCGCCGGTCTATACGGAGCTGATCAAATTCCCCCTCCAGGGTGTTATACTGCATCCGAAATTCCTGGAGGGAGATCGTATCCTGGTCAATCGCGGCAGACCCTGCAAGGGTAATATCGTTGTCCCCTATCCTGGCACTCAGTTCGATCAGGTTAATATTGGCGGAATAAGAGTCCAGGGATCGCCAGTGAATATCGACTTTCCCCGACAGAAGCGTATTACGAGAATTCCGCAAAAAACGGGCCAGTTGGACATTCGTTCCGGAGAAATTGATATCCACCACCTCTCCGCGGTAAGATGCATCTATACGGGCAATTTCCTCCTCCTCCTGGTTCCGGATAATGAGATCTCCGGAAGGATTAGAAAAATTCTGTCCCCAGAAAGCGGTTGCCCTGCCCGTTAGGGGTCCCCGACCGTCATCAAAGAGGATACGCCTGAATCGCAGCCCATTCTGATTAACTTCCCCGGAAACGCTTAGGGATGTAATTGCCGACACCGGGGTAATCAGATCCTGCACATCAAAATGGTCCACCATAACGGACCAGTAATCGGAATCGTCAAAACGCAGCGACAGGAGAAAACTTAAACGGGAAAACTGTTCATTCATGGGGATCGGAAAGGAAGAGGCTTCTATGTATCCGGAATATCCCCCATAATCGGTGGTGGAAACATATACCTGTAACCCATAAGAACCATGGATACTAAGAGAATGTCTATCCAGGAATTCCCCGTCCATAAAATAGAACATGTCCTTATAGGATGTCTGGAAAGAGAAGGTAATATCATCGGGGTTTGAAAAATCGGCAAAGCCCGCAGCTTCCGCGCCCCCTTCGGCCCAGACAACCTGCCCTTCGCTTAGCTCAAAGCGCAGGTCCGTTCCGGATACGGATACCATGGTTAAGACATCCTGCTTCCCCGAATAGGCTGCCACCAGCCGGGGGGCATTGTAGAGGACATGCTCGAAGTCGGTGGTAACAAATACCTCGGTGGTGATCGACACATCTTGGGTAATACCTTTGGTCATTTCCGGAACAGCAGCGAGATCCCGTAAGGGCCGGATCATATCCAGCATATCCGATACGGCGAAGGAATCCAGGGCAAGGCTTCCCTGAAGATGAGCGGGATCCCGGTCATAGGAACCTTCCAGGGACAGGCTGGCGAGCCGCACATCCTCGTAGGATTCTATATTGTGGAAGCGCAGCGCTGAAAGGCTAAAGGAAAAACCTTTAGCCTCCTGGACCAGATCCCCGTCCAAGGCAGAGAACTCCACATTACCCATGGATACATGTTCCCCGAAGAGGTTCATGGTCCGTCCGGTACTGCTTACGGTGAAATCACCATTGATTTCCCCATCTCCGGTGAGGGAAAAATCCTTTACATGAAAAACCCCGTTTGGCGCAACTTGCAACGAAGTTCCCCGCGCAAAGGGGTCCAGCCCCAAACCACCGGAATAAGCCAGATCTCCCTGGAGGAGGCTGAAATCGCAACGGGTAAAGTCAAAGTACTTGTCATCCCCCTTACCGGCGACAGCGTAGGAAATTCGTCCTACCGTCTCGTTTGGCTGCAAAGAACCGGCCAGATCGATCTCGTAGGAAACATCCCCTTCGGGGGAATGCCCTATGGAGGCAAAACCGGTGCTGCGCACACTCAGGTAGGGGTTGTACTTCCGCCAGGAACCGGTGAAGGTAAGCAAATCCCGGGGAGTAAAATCTTCCGCCCGAAAACTAATACCCATACGCCGGGTATCAAATTCATAGTCCAGGGAAAAATCAACCGGAAGGCGATCGTTGATCTTCCGTATTTCTATTTCCCTTTCCGTAAGGGTCAGGTTTACTGTCATGGTTCTGAAAACAAAGAAATCCCCCGAAAAAGTGGGAATACGGAGATTAATACTGCCGTTGTTCATATCCCGGGACAGTTCCCCGTCAATCCGGCCGGACATGGCTGTAGCGAAGGATTGATTTAAAAAACCGGCTAGTTCAGCCTGGGCGGACCATTGGCCGGAGAACAGGAAGCGCCCAGCCTCCGCCTGGGTATCAAAATTGAGCCCCTCTACATGGATCGTACTTTCCCCTGTTAAAACCCTGAATTCAGCCCCACGCACCCGGAGCAGCAGATCCTCCGGGATCAGGGAGGTAATTCTCCGCACCGTATCTTTCCGAAAATTAATTCCAGTTTTCCCTGCCGGAGGCGCAAAACGGTCTCTTAGATTCGCATCCCGCTTCAAATCCAGGATTACCACCGGCCGGTCGATACGGACAGAACGGATCGCCCCCGGGATCTGCCCCCGGACCAAATCCCAGAAGGAATAGGTAAGACGAAAACGGTCTATGGTCATCATCGGTTCGGCATCCGAGTCGTATATCCGGATATTCCGTATGTCCAGGGATCCGAAAACAGAGGGGCCCATGGAGGCATATTCGATACGCCGGTCCAGAAAGAGCTCCGCCTTAGACAGCAGATCGTTTCGGAACCCGGTCATCCTGTCCTGTATTTCCAACTGAAGGGGCCTGAGCAAAAAAGTACTTACCACCACTAGGGCGAGAAAAATGAGAAGTTCTATACCGAAACGAATCAAACGGTAAACCGATTTGTTTCTGTATTTACCGGCCTCTGTTTTTACGGGAGTATTCACAAGTCACCCCTGTGATAGCCACCCCTATGTTGCATTCAATTATAGTACCTCATTATCAGTATCGGCCGAATTGTCACGTAAGCCCCTATAGTATAACATAGCGCATAATGAGTATTATACCAAATTTCGTCGTTTTTGAGGGGGGCGATGGCAGCGGAACTTCCACCCAAATGGAAATTCTCCGCCGCCGTTTTACCGCTTCCCCGCCGGCCCCGAAGGGGAAACCCCGGTGCAAGCTCCACAGTACGGTGGAACCAACTGATGGCCCCGTGGGGAAGCTAATCCGCCAAGCCTTGGGGGGAAAGCTCCCCCTCCAGCCGGAAACCCTGGCCCGGCTTTTCTCCGCAGACCGCCAGGAACACCTCTACGGACCGGGGGGCATCGCCGAACACTGCGCACAAGGGGAGCTGGTGGTCTGTGACCGTTATGTGCTGTCCTCTCTGGTATACCAGGGCATCACCTGTAAAGAGGACCTGCCCATGCTTTTAAACCGGGATTTCCCGGGCCCGGGCCTGCTTTTTTTCTTTGACCTGGACCCGGATATTGCGGTAAAACGGCTGGAAAACCGCCCGGAAAAGGAAATCTTCGAATACCGGGACTTCCAGGTACAAGTCCGCCTGCTTTATCGAGAACTGCTGCCATGGTACGCCGGCGAAGGGGTACGGACGGTGAGCATAGACGCCTCCCAAAGTCCGGAAAAAGTGGCTGCAGATGTTTGGAGGGAGCTTGAAAAAATGCCGATACTCAAAGGAGAAATCTGAAATTCGGAGCGTGGAATCTGCGGCGTATTAAATTTCTGATGCTCGGCATCATCCTACTGACAACCCTAAATCCCCTCCCCCTGGAAGCCTATTATGTTCAATACAAGGAACAGTTCTACCGGCTCTACCACCTGCATTATATACAAAACCCCGATGATACCATGGAAAATATCTACTGGCTGGAACAGGCTATCAAGGCGGATTTTGCCAATCCCCTCTTCGCCATGGCCCTGATAGAAAACGAGACCCAGTGGGAAAAGTACCGTTACCTCTTTATGATGCACGCCCACCTCAAACTGATAGAGCAGTACCTGTATCTGGGAAACAAATGGAATAAACGGAACGCCTATTTCTACAACGCCCCCTGGAAAGAACAAAACCTGGAGAGCCTTGAAACCGCCGAAACCTGTTTCCGTACCGCCCTCTATTACTGGCAGGCCGCGCGGGACTGGGCGGAAAAAGCCCAGGACCGCCGCTTCCGGTTCATCAACCTGGGCCGGGTCCAGTTCTGGGAGGACGAGGCCGGACGGGTCGAAGACGGGACGCTGAACTATGAAAAAATAATTACCCGAGAGCTGGGTTTACTGCAACAGGTCCGGGAAAAGTTCCAAGCCATGGACGAAAATACGTACTAATCCCCAGATTCCGGCCAAAAATGTTTCGGGTACCGGCCGCGCATTTCCTTTCGTACTTCCGCATATGATCCCTTCCAGAAGCCCGGCAGGTCCCGGGTAACCTGGATTGGGCGGTCCGCGGGGGATAATAAATGAAACACAATTGGTACGGATAATATACTGGCTTCCTTTATGCCGAATGCATCCTGGAGGCGGATCCGCAAAACCGGTTCTCCGGTACTGTAATCAATAGGACGGCGGCGGCCCTTAGGGAGGTTAACGTATTCCGGGGCTTGCCGATCCAGCTCTTTTTTTGTTTCCCAGCCGAGCCGTGCGGCAAGGGCATCCGCCAGACCTTTCCCGCTGATGATTGGCCCGCTTCCGCTTTCCGCTCCTTCCCATACAAAAGGGCCCAGCCATTGATCCGCATCGTTGATAAGCGCCGCATCGGTCCACGCTGCTTCTGCGCGGGGAACTTCGTTGCAAGTTGCGCGGGGAACTTCGTTGCAAGTTATGCTCCCCTTAGCACGATTACTGTTGAAAAACCGGATCCGTTCCAGAAGGCGGCGGGGATGCCCTGCCTCATCCTCCCAAGGGAGGATAACAATACCGGTTTCTTTCAGTAAACCCGGCAAGGCCGGGATAATTTCTTCACGGCGGCTGCGGCGGCGCTCTTCCGAAAGGGGAATCCGGCCCGCCAGCTTTACTGCGATGCTCCGGGGGGTAAGACCCTTCCACTCAATGCGGCTCTCTTCGCGTATTTGCCTTCCCAATAGTGCAAGGGCAGTTTCTTCCGTAACCGGCGCTGCAAGCCGTATAAAGCCCTGCCGCTCTCCGGCATCTACCTCCGCCGCGACTATCCACTCCGAAGCGGCAAGCGGTCCCGCAAGCCGTCCTTCCCGGCCGGAGCTGAAACGGAAAACCCCTTCAATGCCGCCCCGTTTGTTTGCCGCCGGATCATCCCGGCGGCGGGCAATACGGTCCGGGAAGGCTGTTCCCAAAAGCTCCCCCACACCGGCTTCCGCTTCCATGGTCCAGGATAATTTTTCATTCGCCAGCCCCAGCCGTTTAAGAAGATCCGCCACTGTTTGGACGGTACGTTCAACCCAAACTTTGTTTTCCAGCCCGGCCTTCCCGCCACGAAAGATTGAAAGACGCAGCCTGAAATCCGGATCCGGACCAACGCCGGATCCATCGCGGTCCGATAGTATTGCTGCGGAGGCACAGCCAAGGGACGCAAGCTTCTGTTCCTTGCCGGCGATACAAAGCCTCGCAAGCCGCGGTTCAAGACCAAGATCCGCCATGACCCTGCCTATACCGGTAGGATGTCCTTCGGCATCAATTGCACCCAGCTCTTTTAGGAGTTCCAGAGCCCGATCCCAGGAAGAAGCGGGGGGTACTTCCAGCCAGGGAAGATCCTCCCTGTTTTTGACGCCCCATAAGAGACAGTCCAAAACCAGGGATGACAAATCGGTACGCCGGATCTCGCATTCCGTTTCCGCCGGGCGGACATCATTTTCCGCCCAAAGCCTGACACAGCGTCCGCTCATGAGCCGCCCCGCCCTGCCCGCCCGCTGCTCCGCACTCTGACGGCTGACAGCTTCCATGCTCAGCCGGTTCATGCCGCTGGGGATATGGTAACGTTCCAGCCTGGCAAACCCGGAATCCACCACCAGGGTGACCCCCGGTATTGTAAGCCCCGTTTCCGCAACATTGGTAGAAAGGATGATCCGCCGCTTAGTATTACTGTTTTCGGAAAGAAGCTCCCGCTGTTTATCCAGGGGCATGGAACCGTGCAAAGAAAACAAATCAAAATCATGATCAAACCCGGCATTGTTTAAGGCAGAACGGGCGTCATCAATTTCCCGTCTACCGGGCAGAAAAACCAGTATATTCCCTTCTTTGCCGCCGGATCTCCCCGGGTTATGCAGAATATTTCCCAGCGCCTCCCCCACAGCCTTTCCCAGGGGTTTACCACCGGGCGCCCAATCCGCAATAGGCCGGTACGAAATATCCACCGGAAAGACACGGCCCGGGCATTCGATAACAGGAGCATTGATAAAGGCCGCAACAGCATCGGCGTCCATGGTTGCGGACATAACAACGATATTGACAGCCGATCCCATACGCCGCAAATCCATAACCATGGCCAGAGAAAGGTCGGTATGAACACTGCGTTCATGAAACTCGTCAAAAATAACCGTAGACACCCCTTTAAGTTCCGGGTCGTTCTGCAGCCGCCGTACCAGGAGCCCCTCGGTAATCACCTCAACCCGTGTACGCGCCGAAACCTGCCGCAGAAGCCTTACCGCATACCCCACCAGCCCCCCAACAGGTTCCCCAGCAAGCTCCGCCATACGCCCAGCAATTCCCAGCGCCGCCGCCCGCCGCGGTTCCAGCACCAGTATCCGCCCTTCCCCCAAGCTCTCCATCAAAGCCAACGGAACCAGCGTAGACTTCCCGCTCCCCGGATCCGACCGTATAACCAGCGCCCCTCCTTCCCCAACAGCCGCACAGATACCCTGCAAGTGATCCGCCAAAGGAAGATGAGTCCCAATAAGCCTTTCCATAAGCGGACTGTTCATAATACAGTTACCCCTATTGCGCAAACGTTCGAAAAAAATTCCTTTACCATATACCACCACTACCAGCGGGCCGGGAGAGGAACATTGAAGTTACCCCTGTTTAATAGAGATGTTTGGCAGAAGATCCTTCTACATATCGCCGACACCGTCGTGCCGGGTGAGCAACATGGCGGTTACCGCCTATTTAGTAGAGATGTTTTGCAGAATATCTTTCTGCACATATCACTACCAGCGGGCCGGGAGAGGAACATTGCAGTTACCCCTATTCAGTAGGCGTTAGACAGAAGATCTTTCTATCTATATTTCTGACATCGGCGGGTGGAGGGAGGGGCATCCCTGGCCGAGCACATATGGAATTCCCTGCCGTAGTAGACCCGCGTAGCGGGGCTGCGGAGGCAGACTCTACATGCGTGTGAGCGCCGGGGATGCCCCTCCCTCCACCCGTCTTTGCCGATAAATACATTAAAAAAGCTCCTCTCTCTTTCCAACACTACCAGGATCCTTCAACAACGACAAAAACTGTTCCTCACTAATAATAGTCACCCCCAACTTCCGCGCCTTAGCATTCTTCCCCGATCCCGATTCAGGATCGTTCGTTACCAGATAAGACAAATCCTTTACAACCGATGATTTCGCCGACGCCCCCAGTGCCTTTATCTTTTCCTCAGCCTCATTGCGTTTCATCGAGACCAGCTCCCCGGTAAAGCAAAAAGACTTCCCCCGCAAAGGAGTCGCGTCCGGAGGAAGCGGAGGAGCAATACTGATGATTCCCCCGGCGAGAACCCTATCCATCTCCTCCGCAGTTTCCGTAAGGCCCTCAACAATAGTGCGGGCGGTGATATCCCCCAGGCCGTAGACAGCGGCGAGTTCCTCCACCGGAGCGGAACGGAGTTTTTCCAGGGTATCGAATCCGGCGGCGGAAACCTTGTCCATAATTGTCTCCCCCACCCCCTCAAGGTCAAAACCTGCAACAAAGGCCGCCAGGGACAGGGATCGGGGCGTACGAATGTGGCGGACAACCTTGGCGGCGGAAAGTTCCCCCATGCGCTCATATTCTGCAAGTTCCCCTGCTTCCAGGGTATAAAAATCGGCAATCTGCCGGATCCGGCCCTTGTCAAAGAGCTGAAGGATCAGCTTTTCCCCCAGCTCCCGTATATCCAGTACCGACACCCATTTTTCCAGCCGGTGGTGGAGCCGCTTGGGGCAGCCGGGGTTTGGGCAGTACAGCCGGGTACCGCCGTCCACAAGCTCCGTGTTACAGGACGTACAGTGCTTTGGAAATAGTATTTCTGTTTTTTCAGCAGGCAGTGATTCTGCGGGCAGAGATCCATCGGGGGCAAGTCCTTCGATCTTGGGGATAATTTCCCCGCGTTTTACCACGCATACTGCGGAACCTATCATAAGGCCCAGGGACCGGATCATTTGCGGATTGTTGAGATTGGCCCGCTGTACCGTGGTCCCCGCTATACGCACCGGGTCTACCACCCCAATTGGAGTATAGGTGGCGCCGCTTTCACTCCATTCAACGGAACGGAGTATGCTAAAGGCGGTTTCCAATTCAAACTTAAAGGCGATCTGTCTTTCCGGCCTTGCCCTGCGCAGGTCGGTCATATCCGTACGGGGGTCCTTTACCACAAGGCCGTCAATGTCCACGGGAAGTTTTTCCCGCATGGCCGCCACCTCCGCCCGGTACGTAATCACTTCTTCGGGATCGGAAAATTCTTTGGTAACCGTAACCTCAAAGCCCTGTTTTTTTAACCATCCTATTTTTTGTTTTTCGTCCTTAAAATAAGTATCATCACCCTCCGCTGCGGCATCGTAGGCAATTAAATTGAGGTCCTCACAGCCGGCGCCATCCTTGCGGCGCATGATCCCATTCGCCGCATTTCTGCAATTTGCCTTATCGGTGTACTTTTCCTGCCAAACCGCACGGCTCATCACCACTTCCCCCCGGACTCCGCCGGAAAAAGGAACAGACAAAGCGGGGAGTACCCCGGCCATACGCCGGGCGTTCGCGGTAATCTCATCCCCGATGCTCCCATCCCCCCGGGTAATAGCACGGACCAGTTTGCCCTTCTCATATTGCAGCTCCAGGCTGGCGCCGTCCAGTTTATACTGAACAATGAAAGCCAGTCCTGATCCGGCCGCTGAATCGACGTCACCGGAACCTAGGCCCATCTTTACAGCCCATGCGCGGAACTCGGCGGGGTTGGCGGCCTTCTCCTGGCTCCCCATGGGGATAAGGTGTTTAGCCTTGGGAAAGCCATCGGTATCATCCGCCCCCACCTTAGCAAACAGCGGATTGGCGGGATCAAGGGTCTTTAATTCATCCCAGAGAAGATCAAATTCGGCGTCCGCAATTTCTGCCGCGCCGTCGTAATAGGATTTCTGATATTTCTGAATTAATCGCTCAAGCGTAGTTATTCTATCTTTACCGCTCATCCCTTATCCTTCCTTTATAAAGAACAATTCCCTTACCTCATGGGCTTTCTCAAGCCCCTTCCGCTCAAACTTGGTTTGGGGCCTCCAGCTCTGAGGTTCAGCAAAATCCGGGTAAGGGTTTTTCAGCCCCGCTGTAGCGGACAGCTCCGCCAGGGCCCAATCACCATAATCGGCCCAGTCGGTAACCATATAGACATACGCTGCGGGGCGCAGCTTTTCTGCAAGCAGATTGGTAAAGGGGCGGACGATAAGACGCCGCTTATGGTGGCGTTTTTTAGGCCAGGGATCGGGAAAGAAAATATGAATACCCGAAAGGGATGCGGCGTTTATCATCTTCCCAAGCACATCCACCGCGTCGTATTCGATGATGCGGATGTTTGAAAGGCCCCGGCTCTCGATTTCCCAGAGCAGCCTGCCTATGCCGGGACGGTGAACCTCAATGCCAAGATAGTTTTTATCCGGATTTTCCTGGGCAATCATGGCGGTAGCTACGCCCATGCCAAAACCAATCTCAAGGGTTACGGGGTTTTCATTACCAAAGGCACGGGGAAAATCCAAAGGGGCCGCCGCAAAGGGGATACAGAAGCCGGAAGACAGGGTTTCGTAGGAACGGCGCTGGGCAACACTCATCCGCCCGGCGCGAAGAACATAGCTTTTAATACCGTATGCCATGGCTTCAATACCCTATCGTATGGAAACTACATCGGTTAAGGCTGAGGTAAAATATTCGCTTTCCTCATCCCAGAGGGCAATGGCCAGGGTCTCCTTGGGCATATCCAAGCTTGAGAGATCTCCCTCGGAATATTCAACAGGAATGGTTTTTAAAAAAGCTCCCGTCCCGTCATAACAGATAAAATAATGTTCCGGGTATTCCGACTCTATACTGTAACGGCCATTACTGATATGCAAAAACGGAAAGGGATGCCGGGCTTCCTGGGGAGCATCAAAGGAAAATAGCCGTTCCGTCTGTTCACCCCCTTTGTCAACCAGAACTGCCCGGAACTGACCCCGGGGCAGGACTCCATCATCAATCATGGCAATATTCCTGCTGCCTACCCATGTTTGCCCTTCATTGGAAATGACCACCCAGTCATTGGAGGTCAAGTGCCAGCAAAGCCCCTCCCGGTCTTGGTACAGGTAGAGATCCGAAAGATCCGCAATGCCGTCATCATCCTCGGGGATTACAAAAAAGGAAAATCGTTCTTCAGGGCCCAGGGATCCCTGGAAATAAACCAGCCTGAGGGTTCCATAGGCGATATTCGGTTCCGCCCGAGAACAGGACAGGGCCAATAACAGGGACAGGGAAAATAAAAAACACAGCATTGAACGATACACAAAACTATCCTTACGACTAACTATAACCCCGGGGGAGGATAAAAAACAAGGTGTATGAGCTGGGCTGGTTTATTTGAAGGTTTTTTGTATTTTATCGGCAAAGACGGGCGCGGGGAGGGGGAACAGGGTGCGCCGTTTTTTCTTGTCCCATCGGGGTGTACGTCCCTTTCTTGACGCGGGTAGTTCTAAGGTCTATGTTTGACAGGTGACATTTATCCGGCGCTTAGTTTTAATCCTTCTTTTTGTCCTGCCCGGGGTTCTTTTTGGTAACGACTTGGAAGATTCCCGCCGGGCCATACTTGCGGGTATCCTGAATGAACGAAAAATACCCTTTGAACTACGTCCCCTCTTCACCGAGTACGGCGGGTTCGGCTCCTCTATCTATGTATCCCTTCCCGCCTCCCCCAATGGGGAGGAGAAAAAACAGGGGACCTTCATTTTGGCGGTACCCCTTTCCTTTACCGGGGATGACGGGAGAAATTTTCCCTATGCCTTTGAGATTGCCCTGAACTTTATGGACAGGATCCTTAAAACTGAGCCTAAAACTGATATTTTGGTGGCCTTTTTAGCGGATGAATGGTCGGCCCCCCATAACCTGGGCCTTCGGGATCTTTATTCCCGGCTTGAAGTTCCCGAAGATACCGCCCTGATATATCTGGATATGTATGGGGAAATATCGGAAATGGTAATCCACCATGGAGCGCGGAGGGAATTGGCGCCCTTGAATCTCCTAAGGCCCCTGGGACAGCTTTGCGATTCCCGGGCAATCCCCTATACCCTGGGTATCAGTTCCAATGAAATATATAAACTCGCCTTGGCGGATGGTCCACCGGCCCTGGAATTCGCCCTTTCCCGGGGATTGTCGGCGCTGTACCTTACGGGGTCCAATACCGCCTCCGGTGGCATCGTGGACCTGGATACCCTGTTGTTTGACTATGCCAATTCCATAGACATTGGGATAGAAAATCCCGATTATCATTATCTGATATTCCAATTCGCCGGAAACATTTTTTTTATACCCGAATATACTACGGTGATATTCTTCCTGACCATTGCGGCCCTGCTTTTCCTTGCGATTCTTATCTATTCTGTGGTTTTTCGGTTTCGGCTGGTGGTTCAATGGAAGGTCTTTCTCAAGCGGTCCTGGATACTTTTCCTGTATTACATCCTGCTGATCCTTTCTTTAAGAGGAGCGGCCCTGGTGTTTCAGTTCATGGCCGGGAAAGCAAACAGGGCGGAAAACTTTGCCCCGGGGACCATGCTTTTTTACGGAACCACGGTTGCGCAGCTCCTGCTTGGGATCGCCCTCTTTACCTTCATTTCTCCCCTGGGAAATTTGATCTACGTACCCCGGAGGGCAAATTTCTACGGTAACGCCTCGGTAATCCTGGTTTCCCTGGAAATACTTCTGTCTGCATTTTTTGATATCACCTTCATTCCCATATTTCTATGGATCTTTGTCTTTACCTTCATGGCGGCCTGTATCAAAAAGCCACTGCTCGTCTGGCTCTGCGGTTTTCTGGCATTTCTCCTGGGCTTCTCCACCATGCTCACCATTGTCCGGGGGGGAAACAGGCGGCTCGGATCCCTCATACTTTCAGGGAATACCGCAATTATCCTCTATATTGCCCTGATATCCCTGCCATTTTTCATCACCCTAAAACGGGGAACCCTATTGCTGCCGTCAAGGGATAAAAAATCCACCCCCAGCCGGTTAAAACTTCTGGTACGTATGATTCCAAGGCTTAGCTTTCTCGTCTTCACCACAGTTATTCTGGGGATAGGCACATCGCTCTTTATCCGTTATCCGATCAAGCTGCCGGTACAGAAAATCGTAGACGATACCGCCGGGAATACTAACGTTCTCGGGATGAACGTAAAGGACCGTATCCTGCTGGAACGGAGGACCCTGGATATCACCCTGGAAGCGCCGGGAAAGCCCCTCCGGTTCAACCTGTACCTGGATGGTACCATTGCGGATGAAATGCCGGTTATTTACGCTGCTCCCATGCCCTTCCGGTATATTGAGGACGATGGTTCTCCAAACAGGAATTCTATCGAATTTGTCCTTGGGGAAGGGCCTCCCAATCCTTTTATCACAGAAATTGTGGTGCCCCTTGATTTTTCAGGATTCCTTCGGGCGGAGGCGCTCTATTCGGAACAGCCCGGTGAGGACTTCCAACTCAGGATCATTCACCGCTACCCCGTCGGGATAGCAAGTAATCCACTACCATAGGATTTCCAGATTTACCGCCTGTGAAGAGGAGAGTAGATCCGCCATGGGAGAAGAAAAGCCGGCTTTAGTTCCCTGTACGCTTACTATTCCCACCGGGGGGCTTGTCAGGACGCCTCCATGCCCATCCAGGATGTGCAGTTCAGCGTTTGCCGGCAGGGTAAGGCTGAAATTCAGGGAATAGCCCTCCATTAGCGCTGAAACCAGGGCCAGCAGTTCCGGCTCCGTACCGGGGGCGCCGTTGAAACCCAGGGTAAGCCGGTTCTTTCCCCCATCGCGGGTCAGGGTTGCCCGCTGTCCGGAGGCATCCAGAAAACGTACCAGGGCTTCCAAACTGGTAAAATCCAGTTTTGCCTGACTGATCACGTCCTGCTCGGTGGTCTTTGTGGTAAAGGATCGCAGAGAAAGTCCCTCGACCCGGGCAACGGTCCGTTCAAAGTCAGCCTTCCCTACGGGAAGCGGGGGCCAGCGCTCATTGCCGTCCAGCTTCCCCAGGGATTCGAACTCCCGGGAAAGGCGGTACTCCATTGCAATGGTCCCTGAACCGTCGCGGTGTATCACAATATCCGTGGCAACCCCCACACAGGAGCTGAACACAAGGGCCGCGGCAAGCAGCAGGAATGGCGTCTTCTTTCCTATCATCAATATCCCCTAAAATTCTTCGGAATAGATGCTCACATCCTGAATACGGACCGGCACTTCGTTTTCAATCATCGCAAAGGCCTTTTGGAGCACCGTCTCCCCAAAGACCTTGGAATTCGACACAAGAGCCCCGCCTATTTGGGCAAAGGACAGGGAATCCTGGAGATCCACCTCGGCGGCGCTCATGTGGAACCGACGCTGGAGCTTATCCTTGACGGAACGGACGATCTGCCGCTTCGCCTTGATACTGTCCACATCGGGTATTTGAAAAATCACCTGTATCATAGAAACAATCATTATTATAGGTTATTATACATTATAAATGTATGCTTTGCGAAGTCCCACGCAGGAGAAGAGTCCACCTAGGGGTATACGGTGCATATTAAAAATACTTTTTCTCCTTTGGGTACTTCCGGTCCTTCCAGCGGAGGATGATCTTGCGCGGGAAACTTCGTTGCAAGTAGAACGCCTGAACCAGGCGGTCAGCGAGGAGGCTTCCCCGGAATTGCTCAGCTTTGACCTGGGCGATTCGGATGTATCCTTGTTTTTAAAGGGTTCCTGGAAGGGAACCCTTACCGGCAGCTGGGGCCTATCCCACAGCGACCTGGGCCTGCAGGCGGCTTCCGTGGATTCCCCCATCCTTTTTGCCCAGGAAGCGGACATGACCCTTTCCCTATGGCTCCGGGAGCGCTGGTTTCTGGAGACCAGCTTTCTGGACGATTATGATCTCAATACCTACCGCGCCGGATACCAAGGCAAGGACGGAGAAGCTATCCAATATGTGGGGGTTGGAAATACCGGCCTGGATTATCCCCTGTTTCCCTACCTTGATTTAGGGGGCGATTCCGCCTATTCCTTCGGCGCCTACGGCCGTTTTGGCATTGGTTCCTGGACCCTCCACAGTATGTTCCGCTATGACGCCGCTGCCCGGGAGGAACGTATCTTTGTGGGTAACCGGGAACGGACCTATTCCCAGGTTTCCCCGGATCGTATACTCAGGGGCCGGTCCTTTGTGCTCCCCCAGGAGAATATCAGCGCCGCCCCGGTGGTATACCTTGAGGATAAGGCGGGGGATCTTTGGGATAATTCCGGACGCCGATGGCGAAAAGCCCTGCCCGGTGAATACGGGGTAAGCGCCCGTTACGGCCTTCTGGAACTGGCCGCAGAGCCTAAGGGTATGGTGGCGGTATGGTACCCCGGCGCGGATGCTGATCCGGGAAGTTATAGCGCCAAGACCGGTTTCCTTGGGGAAGTTCAGGACTATTTTGATTCCACCCGTATCGATATAAAACTTGAAGAGTATCCCCAGCCCGGCGGCACCGGAAAGCCCGGTATAGCCGTCATCAACGGTATTAATGCCCTAATTATTTACGAACCGGGATCCTTCTCCCCCTTTGAGCGGCAGAACCGTTACAGCGCCCCCGCCAGCAGTTCCGCCCAGGCCGTACTAGCCACAGCCTCCACGGGTGAACGTATCAGCGGGTTTGAGGTGCTGCCGTTAACGGATACCCTGGTATCCGCCAATCTTCCCCTGCTCCCGGTTCCGGAAACCCAGCGGGGAATTTACGAGCTAGTCAATCTAGCCAGTTCTTCAAACCCCCGGGATGCCCAAACCCGCTGGCCCCTGATAGGTTCCCCGGCAATTTATCTGCCCGGGGGAGGCAAATTCAACCAGGACCTGACCCTCCGTTTTACCAATTACGGTCCCGCCGGGGTCTACGATATAGGAACCGATGTGGTTCCCGGATCGGTGGAAGTTTTCCGCGGAGGACTTTCGGATCCGAATATTTCCTATAACGCCGGAAGCGGCGTTGTTCAACTTAAAAATCCCGTGGGCCCCTCGGAAATAATCCGGATTACCTATCTTAAACGGAGTGAAGAAACCCGCCTTGGAAGCCTTGCCGCAGGTATCGGAGCGGTTTATAACCCCGGCGGCCCCTTCTCATCCGGCCTGGGAATAGGGGTACGCTGGAACGTCGCAGGCGAATCATTTTCCGAAGAAAGCGCCTCAAGCCCAGGAACTGTAGGTCTTGGGGCAAGGGCGGATTGGCGCTTTGAACGCCTCAAGACAGGGCTTACCCTGGGGCTGGGCTTTGAACAGTCCGATACCACCGGTCTCTACCGTATTGCCGGCATGGAGGGCAACTCAGAAATAGTGCTTTCAGTCTCAAGTTCCTCAGGTTTTATTTCCGAAACCCCAAAGGGCTACGAGAAAGACAAAAGGGCGGATCTGGTTTACCGGAATTACCGGAATACGGATATCCTGGGATCCACCAGCCTCATGCCCATAGACTGGTCCGGCAGTACCTTTGTTTCGGACAAAGACGGTCCCTACCCGGTTAAGGATTCTGTTTACAACGAAGTTTTTACCGCAGAGCCGGAAGATCTGGACGGGGATGTAAAAACCTGGACCGGTTTTCAGGTTCCCCTGGGTTCCGATGGGGAGCTTCTGGAACGGGCCCGGCAGCTCATCGTCCCCTTCCGGTTCTACGGATCCCCTCCCCCGGCGGGTACGGTTAAACTGGTGGTTCAGTTTGGTTCCATGGCGGACAAGGATACTCCGGCATCGGAGAACCCGGATCTGATAGTAGAAAGGGTGCTGTTTGATTTCACCGATACCCCATCGGGGGAATGGGAAACAAGCAAAGGAAAACTCTATCTCACCGATACGGACCGCAGGAAACTCCAGGGCGCCCGGTATATGCGCTTTCTGATAATTAGCAATACTGCTTCCGTTCCATTTTCCGGCAAAATCCTTGTCGGCAAACCGGTACTCTACGGCGCATCCTGGAGGCCCATTACCGTAAGCGGCGGCGAAATCAAAACCGCTCCGGATACTAATGCTGCGGGATCGGTTTCCCTGGCGGAACTGTCCGACACCGGTCTCCGTTCGAAGTACCCCGATATGATTAACCGGCTCCACCCGGAATCTGCGCGGCAGCAGGTCCTGGAAGTCCGATGGGAAGATATGATCGGTTCCGAAGCCGCCGGGGCCGACGGCAGAGCAGCAGCCATCCCGCTGGAAAACTACCGGGTCCTAAGTTTTTTTCTAAAAACACCGAAAACCGATCTACACAACACCCAGTTTCGCTTCATCCTGGGCCGCGGGCCGGATTCCCTTAAACAGGAACAGGAGTTAGCCCTGGATGTACGCATTCCGGGAACAGCCCTTGCTTCCCTTCCCGGCGGCGAATGGACAAAGGTGGAGGTCCGCTACGGAGCAGGGGAACGCCGGGTCTCGGTTAACGGCTGGGAAGGATCGGGCAGCCAATATGTGCAGTACCGTCAGGATGCACTGCGGAAAAACAGCGGAGAGCAGGCGGACGGCTACGGAACATCAGGCCAAGCGGCATATATGGCCGCCTTTCTCACGCCTACCGGCGCAGCAACACTACAAGCGGGCAGCTTTTCTATCGATGAGCTTATTCTGGAGGACGCCGTCTCCTTCTACCGCACCAACGCCGGGGGCTCAGCGGAATGGACCCAGCCGGGAACCCTGGCCAGTTACGGGAACATACCGGTGCTGGAGGACCTTAGCATAAGAACCGCCTTGGAGACCGGTCTGCGGGGTGAACCCTTTATCCCGGAAACGGATGGATTTGCGGGACTTGAAAGCAGATCCAACGGAAGCATACGCTTTTTAGGCGCCCAACTGGAGGGAGATCTTACCCTCGCCGTTTCCACGGATGATAATAACTGGAGTGCGGGCCATGTTGTTTCCCGGTCCTGGGGGCCATTCTCGTTTCGCGAATCCTTTTCAGATTCCCCCCTGGACAACGCCATGCTTCACGGCTTTGGCCTGGATCTCGCAACAACGCTATATACCAATATGAAATCGAATATTACCTATGAAGATGAAAAACTGGAACGGCAATGGCAGGCGGCTCTGGGGATAAACGATAGCCCCGCTTTTCCACTGGGTTTTTCCATGGGATCCTCCGCAAAGTGGACGGAAAATTCTATCGGGAGGCTGCTTAGCAATTACGGCGAAACCTGGGTACAGAGCTGGCCGGACATGGTAATCGATCCGGGCTCCGGCGCATCTAAGCGTGAAGCGGAGGCTCTGTTCAAAACAAATCTTGCAACGGCGCCTTTAGGGCTTGAACTATCCCTGGAGGGAATTTCGAACGTTACAAAAGCTACTCTTATAACCCAATCGGAAACCCGGGGACGCTTGGAATTCCCCCTTAGCCTGGGCAGCTACCGGCTCCGCTTCCGGGAGGAACGGTACTTCCGGCGGAATTTACGTTACGCAGGAATGGATATCTCGGATGACCTCTCCAAATATACCGAAGCCCTGGAGGATTCACTCCCCCTATGGTACGCAATACCCCTGTATGCCCTCTATGATCCCGATTGGGGAACCGGTATAACAAGGGCTCAGGAAAAATCCGATTCGGCGGATCTGTTTGATGCGGGCATCTTCACGGATAGATCCGCCATTACCCTTTACCTGCCGGAACATTTCGGCCTTTCTTCCCTTTTCTTACCCCGGGAAATTGACGCTGGAATCACCCGTACCCTGGAGAAAAAACTGGACACCCCCTTTGATATGCTCTCCTATGGTACATCCCTAAGCTTTTCCTCCCTCAATATCTTCGGCGCCCTGGGGACGGTTCCACTTTTTACGTTTTACCAAACCGACGAATTCCGCCATACCCTGATCGCCGTGGTAAATGTCCCTAAAAATGAATCCCTATCCTGGCGTTTCCAGGATGAACTTGGGTTGGACTTTTTTGGTTTTTCAGGAGCGGTCCTGTCCCTTTCCAATACCATTACGGCGGACACAACGGGAAGCAGTTACGGTATTCTTGACGGATTTACCCTGGAATGGACCGTACCGGCAAAAAAGACCCTCCTGGGGCTTCTCTATGACTGGTACTGCGGCAAAGTACAGAATAGCCCTAACTGGCCTGCCCTCTCCCGCATGGCGGAGATGGAATATGAACGTTTACGGCAGGAGTCCCTGGAACTGGTTATTGATACCACAGCGGAGGATCCAAAGCTGTCGGTAATTCTTGGGCACGAATCTATAATCCGTATCCTGGGGCGGCTTTCCCTTTCCGCCTTCGAAAAATTAAACGTCACCCATGATGCGGGCACGGATATACTGTCTTTCATCGCCACAATTGGAACAACCTTGAACATTAGTTTCTAGGAAGAAGCATCGGGCTCATTCGGTACCCCTTCAAGCTCTGCAGCGGCCTTTTCTGCTGCTTCTTTTTCCGCAGCCGCCTTGTCCGCAGCTTCCTTCTCCACCTTAGCCTTGTTAATGCCGTCAATAACCCGGCGAATCTCATCTTTGTGGGCGGCGGAAATGCCCGTTTCATCAAGGAGGGTCGTTAGCTTTTCTGTGTCCGTAAAGCCTTCGGTTACCGCTGTTTCCAATTCTTTGATACCATCATCCTTTTCCGAGTCGGCGACCAGCAAAAGCCGGGCGATAATAAAACGAACCGCCGTCCGCTCAAGGGCAGTGGGATCGTTTAATGCGGCGTCCGAGAAGGACCGTCCCTGGGGAAGAGCGGTTACAACCGTCCGGTATTCCTCCAGAGCCCGGGCGTAAAATTGACCGGACTCCAATACCTGGGCATATTCATACCGTACTTTTGTATCGTTATTTTCCGCAAGCCATTGGCTATAGGTATCCACCGCTTCTACCTTGTTCTGCGCTTTTTGCGTCCGTGCCAGAAGAAGCAGCGTATCCTTATTATCCGCCATGGTAAGTTTGTATTTTAGAAGAACCTCTTCTGCATTTTCCGGCTTATCCATGGCCATCAGCACCATGGCATAATTGTATCCCTGGTCAACGCTGTCCGGTTCCAGCTCCAGAACCCTCTTGTACAGTGTCTCCGCCCCGCTAAGATCCCCGGTCTTTATCCGCGAATAGGCCGCAGATTTGAGGGCCAACACATTATCCTTGTCCCGTGCAAGGACCCGGTCAAAATGTCTAACCGCATCATCAAAACGGCCTGTTTCATAGGCTATTCTGCCCAGGTTGTATTCGGAAGCAGTCTTAGTCTTATCAATCGAACGGGCCCGGTTCAGCCACTTTTCCGCCTCCGCGTATTTCCCCAGCTCAAAATAGGCCATACCAAGGGAAAAGTACTCCTCCGCAGAAGCTGCTCCCTGGGATGCGCAGCCGGAAAAACAAAGGGAAGCGATAACTAAAAACAGTATTACTGACTTCATTTGTGTGTGCCGAGAACCGTATGCTCAATTTCCCGAAGCTGTGCCCGGTACAGTTTTGCTATATTGGACCCGTAATCCGCGACAAGCTGAATAATATTCCGGGGATACTCCTCCATATCCTTGCCATTGATACGGTCACCCGCATCCCCAAGACCGGGCATGATATACGCAGCATCGTTCAGGACCGGATCCATCCAGAGGGTATAAACCTGGCAGTTATCCAAAGCCCTAACCACCCGGAGGGCCCCCTTAAGGGCAGCGATGGCATTTAAAAAATGAACCGACCGGGGCTTAATACCCTGGTCCAGGAGGTACTTTACCACGGTTACCAAACTTCCACCGGTGGCGTTCATGGGATCCGCAAAAACCAGATCCTTGCCGTCAAGATCCGCTAATTTAAAATAGGACCGGTCCAGATCCAGAATGTATTCCATATCGTTTTCATGTTTAGAATCGTCCCGGCGTATCCGGAACAGGGCAAAGGGGGTCACATAACCGTGGGAAGAGTATTCCTGTATCTCCTTAGACATGATCATCGAAGGGAGCAGGGCGCCGCGGAGCATGACGCACATCACCGTATTTTCAATACGGCTGTCAATGTTCGTGATCTTATGGACCGCATAATTCTGCGCCGGAACAGTCACCGGGGTCTTAACAATAAGGTGATTTTTCGTTTCCCCGGTCTTCCCTCCGTAGGCAAGCTTGAAGAGCATCTCATAAGCCCGCTGGATGTAGTACACAAATTCCTGGTTTTCGGTCCGCACATCCCGGAGCTTGGCGATAAGCCGGGACGCCTCGGCATGGCTTTCGTTGGGGGTTAAAAAGGAGTACACCTGGATACCCTCACCGCCCTTGCAGATTTCCTGCATTATGCTGCCCATGTCGTTATAGAGAGCGATAAGGGTATCCTCCGCCTGTTTCCGTTCCGCCACAGAACTGGTTCGGCTCAGGATGTTAAAGCACCCCAACGCCTCCTGGTACAGCGCATCCATTTTTGCCAGATAATTCTTATCCGCTTCAGTAAGGTATCCGTCCAAATCTTCCGCTTTTAAAACGACCTTATTCATTTTTGACCCCTATCGTATAACACCATAGCAGGAAGGGGGATAAAAAAAAAGCCCCCGGTATTCCCGGGAGACTTTTCTGAGCTTTGCTTAATCGCTTAAAAATGGATGCTAAGCCCGGTAGAGGCAAAAGACAACGCGCTGTATCCCAATTCCATAAATACCCCTATAACCGGCGTAAAGAACCAACGGGCTCCAACGGCTGCCCCAAAAAGCAAAGAACCATCGCTATCATCACCCGAAAGGCCGCCGGATTTCCATTCAAGCCACTCAGCCTGATACCCAAAGGTTCCCACAGCATAGGTATCAAGGCCATCAACATCCCAGTTGAAATGATACCCAATACGGAAACCAAGATCGAGATTGGAATAGGTATATTCATATTTAGCTCCGAGCAGGCTATTATCTTCCCCGGAACTATAAAATCCCACAATACCACCCAGG
The DNA here is from genome assembly GCF_000297095.1 of Treponema primitia ZAS-1. Lineage (NCBI taxonomy): Bacteria > Pseudomonadati > Spirochaetota > Spirochaetia > Treponematales > Treponemataceae > Treponema > Treponema primitia. The sequence goes on from NZ_AEEA01000040.1 coordinate 44,385, forward strand.
AAGAAGGGCAAACCGCCAATAGGCAGATTGTAATCAACGGATGCCGAAAGCGGTGGAACTATTAAATTCCCATCCTTCGGATAATTAAGGCCAATACCGATATTTACCGCAAAACTGTTCGCCGGCACTGCGCTCGGATATTTAGTAAGATCCTCCGCTTCAAAGGCAAACAAAGAAAACGCGGTAATATTCACACAAAAAATCAAAGCAAAAAACATTTTTTTCATTTCGTACTCCTAATAAAATTGTAATTTTTTATAAACTATTAATCAATAGATTCTATGGCATTTCGACGGCCCGCTCCAGGAAGGGGCTCCGCAGTTGGGCGGCGGCTCGGGTACCCCACTCTCCGGCAGCGGCGCCACGGCGGGACAGGAAGGCCCAGAGTTCCCGTGCGGGAGGCAGCTTGCCGCTGCCGTTCAGACTGGTACCCAGATAATATATGGTTTTATAGTATTCGACTTCTTCGATATATGAAAGCAAAACCGGCCGACGGGGGGTCTGCTCCATAAGCAGGTCCAGGGTACTAAAGGAAAAATCGAATTGTGTCCTGAGGATCTCCTCGACCATTATACTATTCTGAATTAAAAAGGCAAAAAGCAGGTGTTCCACCCCCCGGTTATCCCGGCCCAGGGCATGGTAATAGAGCCCTAAAAGCCGGTGCGCCCGCTCCACATCCTGGTTATTGTAGCGGTAGAGGGTCAAAAATCGGCCCACCCCTTCATTTTCCAGGGTCCGCATCATGGCGGTTCTGACAAAGGAAGAAGAATCCTGGGACCAGAGGGTATCCCGCTTCAGGATCTCCAAGAGCCGTTCTTCCATGGCGGTATATTCCTGCCTGAGCCGGTGGATATCCACAATCTTATACAGGATCTCAAGGTCAAAGCCCGGGGTTTCCAGCAAAATCCGCTGTGCATAGGCCTTTTCATACTGTCTAAGGGCTATCCCCAACTCTCCTTCTACCCTATAGGCCTCGCCAATCCAGTATTCGGCGTCGGGGAATTCCTTATAACGGCCAATGGCTTCCAGAGCTGCCTGGGCGGAATCCCTGAAGGATTCCCGAGGAAGGCGATAATACAGTTCCGCCAGGGCCGCCGCCGCGTCTATATGTCCCCGCTCGGCGATATAGGGCTCTATCAGTTCCAGGGAGTCCCCCATGCGGCGAACCTCCGGTATGGACAGAAGGGTAATAAGATCCTGCTCCATCCGGGTATACATGGCCCTCCGTTGATCCCGGGCTTCCACAAAGGCTATAAGCGCCTCTCCATAATTACCGCTTCTGAAAAAAAGCTTACCCCGTTCCAAGGTATACCAATAGGGACGATCCATCTGCCTTTGGGCAAAGGCCGGAATGCAGATAAAGGATAAAAAGATAATATGAAGGGATACTAAGATTGTTTTTCTCACCAACGCTCCCTCTCTCTACTGTACCCCAGCCGGATAAAAAAAGCCACCCTTTCTACAAACGGTCCAGTTCTTCCCGGAAAGCCGCGTCCGCATCGGCGGCATCAATGGTCCGGATTACTTCGCCATGCCGGAAGATCAGCACCTTATTTCCCGCGCCGCTTATCCCCAGATCGGCATGCCTGGCTTCCCCGGGGCCGTTTACCGCGCAGCCCATAATAGCAACGGTCAGGTTCTTGTCCATGGCGTACAGAATATCCTGCCAGCGTTGGGTAAAGCCGTGGGTATCAAACCCGTTCCTGCCGCAGCGGGGGCATGAAACAATGGTAATCCCCTTTTTCCCCGCAGCCGCTCCTTGCCGCTCCCCAGCGCATTCCGAAGTTTCCGCCGTCGTATTGAGTATCTCCCTGCCGGCTATTACCTCATTTTCCATGGTATCCGACAAGGAAACGCGGATGGTATCCCCTATGCCTTCCCCGAGCAAAGTATGGAGGGCCGCAGTATTCCTCACCACCCCGGCGATAAGGGGCCCCGCTTCGGTAACCCCTATATGGAGGGGCGCATCGGTCCGCTCTGCCAAAAGCCTATTCGCCCTGATAGTATCCGCAACCGAAGATGCCTTCATGGACACCATGCGGGCAGAAAAATCGAATTCCCTGAAGATTGCCAGTTCCCGCTCCGCAGCGCTCACCAAAGCTTCCGCCTGGCTAAGCTTCCCCGCATCAACACCGGCTGCCAAGTCCCGGGGCAGGCTTCCGGCATTAACGCCAATCCTGATGGGTATGCCCTTTGCTGCGGCCTTGGACAAAACCTTCTCCACCCGGTCCCGGCCGCCTATATTCCCGGGATTAATGCGTATCTTTGCTATTGGATAATCGAGACAGCGGAGGGCAATTTTATAATCAAAATGAATATCCGCCACCAGGGGCATGGAAACCCGGGAAGAAAGCTCCCCAAGAACTTCGGCGGCCTCCGGATCCGGAACCGCAAAACGGAGGAGAGCGCAGCCCATCTGTTTAAGCCGCCCTATCCGTTCCAGGATTTGTTCCCCGGCGGAACCTTCCAGATCAGAAAAAGAAAGGCGGTCCTTCCACATGGTCTGAATAACCACAGGAAAGCTACCGCCTAACTTTATACCATCCACATGATCAAAACCACCAATAGTCAGGACCCGGGACACTTTGTAAAGAAACTCTTCTTCTTAGCCTAAGCTGGTCATGGAGAGAACCATGGCGAACAGGGCGACGGTTTCGCAGATACCAACCACCGCGATGTACTGGGCAAAACCTTTACCGGTTTCTCCCTGAGCGTCCGCAGCCGCAGCGCCTGCCTGACCCTGGGCTATGGCAGAAAAGGCCATGGCTAAACCGGAGGCAAAACCGAAACCGACATAAAGCCATGCGTTTTCAGGATTCGCAGCAACCGCCGTCTTTATTTGCCCCATCAAAATAAAACCGTAGAAAGTCTGCGTCAACGGTGCGCCCGCAAATGCAAGCAGGGTCATCGGCGCCGGTTTATTGGCTATGTAGCATTTCTTCCATGCGCCGATTGTTGCCTGACCGGCAATACCGATACCCAGTGCCGAGCCCAGGGCGGCAATCCCCATTACAAGACCTGCTCCTAATAATCCAAAACTCATGACTTACTCCTATTTACTTTTTTGCCGTTTCAGCAAACGGTCTATATGCAGTGCCCGACCATGTCAGACCCAAATGACTTGAAAATTCCAGGGTATTCAAACGAACCCCATGGACTAGTACTGATAATACATTGAGAACAAGATTTAATCCATGACCGAAACACAGCAGGATTAGACCTAAGAAAACCAGGAAACTCCCCAACAAGGGACCGACCATACTGTTCACCGTGGAGGCGATTGAGGCCCCCGCAAGCCCTACCGCCCAAAGCCTGATATATGACATGATATCGGAGAACACATTGGTAATCCCCAAAATCACCGAAATGATATTTGAGAAGCTTGCCCCAAGGGACCGCAGTATACTTCCTTCGTAGCTGCCGAACACAAAGACCAGAACAAAGCCGCCTATGAGCAGATACATTGACTGGGGCAGGAAGGGGATGGGCCGGTAATCATTACTGACCACCAGGAAGAGAACCACATTATACATACCGAAAAGCATAGCCAGGTTGCCAAGGTCGGCAAAAAACTTGAGGGACTTTTCTTTTATATTTCTGATAATGCCTATCACATGGGCAATGGACAGCTGCAGTAAAGCCAGGGAGAAACAGAATATCTGCAAATTCTGATCCACCAGCGCCGAAGCTTCCGGGGATTTTGCCGCCTCCGCACTTGATATGAGGGGCAGGGATATATTCTTAAGCGCCCCAGGAACCATTTCCAAAGGAAGCCCGAACCAGGAACAGGTAAGAATACCCCATACCATGTTAGAAATACTCAAGAGGAGCATCATCTTAAAAATTGCCGGGGTACCCTTCCTGGCGGTTTTGAAAATACCGAACAGGGCGGTTGCGAGGAGGATTAAACCGTAACCCGCGTCACCGAAGATCATGCCGAAGAAAATACAGAAGAACAACAGGAACCAGCCGGAAATATCTACTTCGTGGTAGCCCGGAACGGTTTCCAGGAAATCCGTAAGGGGATAGAGGAGGCTTACCAGCTTGTTGTTTTTAAGCTTAGTGGGTACCTCTTCATCCGGACCCGGCTCGTCGGCGATGAGGGCCCAGTTATTTTCCGCAGCGGCCCGCTTGAGGAGACCCACATCTTCCTGGGGGGCAAAACCGGAGAAGTAGGAAACGGCAAGATCCTCGGGAATATCGTCTACCAATTCCAGGGTCGCCCGGGCCACTTCAAAATCTATCCGGCCCTGAACAATGGCCATTTCCTTATCCAGCACCGACTTGCGGTCCGCGAAGTTCTTTAACTTCCCTTCAATTTCCGCAATCTTACCGGGTAATTCCGCAGCTTCGGCGTTCAGTTCAGAAAGGGATTTCTCCGGCAGTTGTATGGGGGAGACCCCGGGTAGTTCCTTGTCAAAAACGATAATCCGTACCGAACCCTTATCCCGATTCTTGAGGATATACTTGGTATCCTCCGGAAGGTTTGCAAATACGGAGGGGATCAATTCGTAAAGATAGATATTTACGCCGCTTGCCCCCAGTTCCCTGAGAGATTCGGGGGTAAAACTCCCCCAATTTTTAAGCCGGGTAGTTTCCCGGGCAAGAAAGGCTAAACGATCCTGGCAGGCTTTAAGTTCCTTACCCCAACCCACCAACATATCCACCAGATCCGGCCGTTCGGGGGCATTGATCGCATCTATGGAGTAAAATTCGGAATCTTCTTTTCCAAGGATATCCGCAGCCCGCCGGCCTCGGGCGACGCCGGCGACCGGCTTACGATCCACCCACCCTTTGTTCGTATCGGGCTTTTTCTTAGGGGGCGCCTTATATTGCCGGAGAAGGCCCTGGGCAGTTTCCACCCTGGTTTTCCGTTCAAACACCTTGGACAGCGAATCGGAGGAAACATTTTTCCGCTCCAGATGCACCACCCCTAGTTCCCGCAGCTTGGTAAGGGCTTCAATCTGTGTCTTATCCTGGATAACCAGGGACACTTTCTTCATAGGTACGATCACGAGGGGAACCTCCTCACGGTGTTCGTCGGGTGAATGTTCATTTCGCTGCCTTCTCCAATCCGCTCTTGGCGATCTTGCCCCGCACTACCGCAGAGGTCTGCTGATCCCCAAGGTAGACGCCTATCTTTTTTATACTTCCCTTAGTCTCAGGAATCTTAATCTTCTCAAAGAGGTTCACCCTCTGGGTAGTAACCCGTAACTCGTGGTCCAGGCGCTTACGCTGTTCCTCCAGGATCTGTGCTTCCAAATCCAGGAGTATCACCTGCTCCATCTTCTCCACCGCCACATCAAGCCACAGGGGCGTACGGGCTAAGTCGTAGGGGGCGACCTCAAAATCCGCACCCTGGAATATGGGTATGGACACACCGGCGATGTTTCCTTCCGAGGTCCTGAGACTGGTAATCTTCAAAAGCTCCGGAACAAAAACACCGGTTTCACCGAAGACACCGACCCAGTTTTTAAAGGACTCGTCCAGAAGGTCTTTTTCTTCCATCAGTTCTTTGATCCGAATTTCGGTGGTACGAATTTCACCCTGAAGCTGCTGCTTCTTGAGCATCAGGGTCGGCAAATACCGCTGATACATCTTGAGTGAGTCTTTCTGCTTTTTAAGCTCATTCTTAGTCAGCTTTATCTTTGCCATGGATACACTTAGTCCTTCTTAGGCCAGAACTTCGTAATAAGTTCAGTCCGCAGTCCCGTTTCTTCGGGGCTGAAACAATCCGAAAGGATTTCCCAACCCAGATCCAGGGCCCCTTCCAGGGGTATGTTGACCGTAAGGTCCATCATCTTCTTTTCAAAGAGTTCCCCGTACTTGAGGAGTTTTGCATCCCAGGGGGTCATGATAAAGCCCATGGCCTTCTTTTCCAGGGTATCCCGGTAGGCTGAGTAGAGCTTGATCATACCGTCCATCAGAGCCCGGTGGTCCGCCCTGGTTTTACCGTTAACCTGCTGTTTAAGCCGGGAAAGGGAACCAAAGGGCTCGATACGGCCATTCTTAAGGTAGTACTGACCTTCGGTGATATACCCCGTATTATCCGGCACCGGGTGGGTAACGTCGTCGCCGGGCATGGTGGTAACACCCAGGATGGTGATGGAACCGGCGCTCTCAAAGTCAACCGCCTTTTCGTAGCGGCTGGCAAGCTGGCTATACAAGTCTCCGGGGTAACCGCGGTTGGAAGGAACCTGCTCCTGGATGATGGAGATTTCCTTCATGGCGTCCGCAAAGTTGGTCATATCCGTAAGGAGGACCAACACATCCTTGCCCTGGAGGGCAAACTGTTCCGCCACGGCCAGGGACATATCGGGAATCATCAGACATTCTACGGTGGGGTCCGACGCGGTGTGTACGAACATCACCGTACGGGAAAGGGCGCCTCCCTCTTCCAGGGTATCCTTAAAGAAGAGGTAGTCGTCGTATTTAAGACCCATACCTCCCAGAACGATAACGTCTACTTCGGCTTGCATGGCAATACGGGCCAGGAGGTCGTTGTAGGGTTCACCGGAAACCGAGAAAATGGGCAGCTTCTGGGACACCACCAGGGTGTTGAAGAGGTCAATCATGGGGATACCGGTACGGATCATGTTCCGGGGTATAATACGATTGGCGGGGTTAACCGAAGGTCCGCCTATGGGTATGGGGTTATCGTGCAGGGCTGGTCCGTTATCCCGGGGGGTTCCGGAACCGGAGAATACCCGGCCCATGAGGTTGTCCGAAAAGGGTACCTGCATCTGCCGGCCCAGGAAGCGGACCGTATCGCCGGTGGAAATACCCCGGCCTCCGGCGAATACCTGGAGGGAAACCAGATCCCCGTTCAGACGGTTAACCTCCGCCAGGGAAGTACCGAATACGGTGTCCACCTCGGCGAGATCCCCGTAACGGATACCCTCGGCCTTCACGGTAATAACGCTTCCGGTAATGGATTCGATCTTACTATATACTTTGTTCATGACTCCGTCCTATAACGCAAGTATTTTTTCGGCCGCTTTATCCAGGCCCTTGGACTGTTCGGCCACGGTGGATTCAATTTCCTTTTCCAGGGCCTTGAATTTATCGTTCTGCCATTCCGATCCATTGTAATCCAAGAATTTCTGCCTGAGCCGGTTGAACCAACTGCGGGCTTCGTTTTTATCCGGAAAGCTAAACAGGGTAGCCATTATCTTAAGAAGCAAAGCAAAACTGTGTTTCTGCCGTTCCGGGCTGACCGCAGCGTCTACCGCGTCGAAGGAGTTCTGTTGGAAGTACACCGAGTCGATAAGCTCGCCCTTGAGGTAGATTACGTAATCTTCAATACTGGTTCCTTCCTCGCCGACGACCTTCATCATCTGCTCTACTTCACTGCCCCGGCGCATAAAGCCGTGGGCATAGCTCACTTTTTCTGCGTTTATAATGCCCTTGTACTTGGACCAGGAATCCAGGGGGTGAATAGCGGGGAACTTACGGGCATCGGAACGTTCACGGGAAAGACCGTGGAAGGCGCCGACAACCTTTAGGGTTGCCTGGGTAACGGGTTCTTCAAAGTTACCGCCCGCAGGACTGACCGTACCGCCTATGGTTACGGACCCGACGTTCCCGTCTCTTAGCCGAACCGTACCGGCCCTTTCGTAGAAGCTGGCGATGGTGGATTCCAGGTAAGCGGGGAACGCTTCCTCGCCGGGGATTTCTTCCAGACGACCGGACATTTCGCGCATGGCCTGGGCCCAACGGCTGGTAGAGTCCGCCAGGAGCAGGACGTTAAGCCCCATCTGCCGGTAATATTCCGCCAGGGTCACCCCGGTGTATACCGAAGCTTCCCGGGAAGCAACGGGCATGGAAGAGGTATTACAAATAATAATGGTCCGCTCCATTAAGGAATGACCAGTTTTAGGATCCTTTAATTCGGGGAATTCCTTGAGGGTTTCCACCACTTCACCGGCGCGCTCACCGCAGGCGGCGAGGATTACGATGTCCACGTCCGCATTCTGGCTGGTGATCTGCTGAAGGACGGTCTTCCCGGCGCCAAAGGGTCCGGGGATACAGTAGGTACCGCCCCGGGCTACGGGGAAGAAGGTGTCGATAAGCCGGACACGGGTAACCATGGGCTCCGTGGGCTTAAACCGTTCCACAAAGCAGTCTATGGGCCGCTTTACGGGCCAGCGGAAGGAGAGGCTTACCGGTACGGTGTTTCCCTTTTCATCCTTGAGCTCCGCAATGGTGTCCCGAAGCTTATACGAACCGGGGCCTTTTATGGAAACTACGGTATAGGTTCCGTACAGGCCGAAGGGAACCATGATCCGGTGGGTAAAGGCCGCTTCCGGCACCGTACCCAGGGTATCCGCCCGTTCAACCGTATCGCCGACTTTTGCAACCGGGGTAAATTCCCAGGCCACATCCGAGGGCAGGGGGTCCAGATAGATGCCCCGTTCCAGGAACATACCCGCTACCGCCGTCAGTTTGGGCAGAGGGTTCTGGAGGCCGTCGTAGACCTGACCTAAAAGGCCGGGCCCCACTTCCACCGAGAGCATATCCCCGGTGTACTCCACCGTATCACCCACGGCGATACCCTTGGTAACCTCGAAGACCTGGAGCTGGGAAATATCACCCCTGATGCGGATGACCTCGCTTTTAAGCTGCTTGTCCGCAACCTTGACAAAGCCCACTTCGTTCATGGAGACAGGCCCGTCAAAACGGACGCTCACCATATTGCCGTTAACGGCTTCCACTGTACCTTTTGTTCCGATCATTTAGGTTCTCCCACGGACGGACCTACCGGTCCGAGTACACTCGACTGTGCGCTGCTCAATATGGCAGCGTAGAGTGTTTTATATTCCTTAAATCCTTCTTCCGTTTTAAACGATGCACGCCGCTCCAGGATGAGCAGCTTGAGCAGATAGGCGTACGCAACGTTCCGGCTGAAGTTATCTAATCCCTGTAAATAACCGATGGCTTCCCACCGGGCCTTATCCAGAACCATTTCCGCTTCCAGGGGGGATTCCACGGCCACAGCGGCTTTAACCGCCGCAGCTACGGCATCCGCCGGATATATGGGGGGCTCCACCGGGGCCGCAGTATCCCGTTTCGTCCGCTGGGCGCGGTACCGGGCTACGTTAAGACGCAGAGTCCGTTCCCATTCCCGCCAGTGGTCAATAAACTCGCTGCCAGAAGCGGATGCGTTCTCCGCATAGGAGGGCCTCCCGTCACCGGCGGCGTTTTTCCCCGGAAGTTCCGGGTCCAGACTAACCACATCCAGCAGGGCGCCGTCTTCGGCATCCAGTAGGGACTTGGCCAGCTCCCGAAAATATGCAGAAGTCATGGGTGCGCTCTGACCATAGACGAGGTTGGGGAGCTGGGCTGCTAAGTAATAGTAGGAGCCCACTGCTTAGTTTCCCTTTGCTGAGGTTTTAAGTATCTCCGCTAACCGGGGATTTAGATAGGACGAGAGCAACTCCGCCACGGATTCAACGGAAAAGTCGTAATATGCGGACCCATCCTTGGTGGCAATGCGAAAACCGGCGCCTAAATTACGGTCTGATTTTAACTCAACACCCTTATTTATCTCCGAGACGAGCTGATCATTGAAATAGGACCGGAGTTTATTGAGATTATCCTCGCTTAGGATGAGATCTAAAGAATCGGCGCCCTTGGAGACCCAGCTTTTTACTAATTCCGGAATTATCGCCTTAAGGGTATCCTCGCCATAGGAGGAAGCCGTCTTGGCGGCAATAATCTTGTCCAGCAAGGCCTCAATTTCACCTTTAAAGGCAAGGACAAGGTTCCGGGAAGCCTGTTCCAGGGCGGCGGTACCGGCTTTTTCGAAGCGTTCCGAATCCGTCTTAGCCTTGGCAATGATCCCCTCGGCTTCCCGCTGGGCGGATTCCACTATCCGTTTGGCATCGGAATCGGCCTGGGACTTTAGGCGGGCAGCTTCCTCTGAAGCGGAAACAATTCCGTCCTTCTTTATCTTATCAATAAGTTCTTGAAGTTGAATTTCCATAAGCTCCTCTTTAAATAGCAACAAATGAAATTGTATCGGCAACAAGTGAAATATGCAAGACCATTAAATAAAAAATACAAAAAATTCTTAAATTACCAATCAAACGAAAAAATAGACCGTTCATGGTAATCCCGGCCGGGCCCGAAGATACAGGAAGGGAATTCCCCATGATTCGGAGAATCCGGCAGATGCTGGGTCTCCAGGCAGAACCCGGTGTGCCTGTTGTATACTGAACCTTCTTTTCCGACAAGCCCGTCCAGAAAATTCCCCGTATAGAACTGGACCGCCGGCTGGGTAGTAAAAACCCGCATGGAACGGCCTGAAAGGGGTTCAAAAACATCCGCACAGGGCCGCAGCTTGCCCGGATCGCCGTCCAGCACAAAACAATGGTCATACCCGGGTCCATCGGTCCCATTCGTTCCCAGGGTACCCTTAAAATCCCGACCTATGGGTTTTCGGGCGGTAAAATCAAAGGCGCCTGTGGTCCCGGCACTCTGTACGGGCAGCAATTTTCCCGTGGGGATGAGGTTTTTATCCACATCAACATAGGAGGCGCCGTGAATTTGCAGCTCGTGGCCGAGGATATCCCCCCTGCCCTCCCCGGCTAGGTTAAAATACGCATGGTTTGTTAGGTTTACCGGACATTGGGCGTCCACCTGGGCTTGATAATCGGCCACAAGTTCATGTGATTTGGTAAGACCGTAGCTTACCACCGCCTTTAGGTTCCCCGGGTAGCCCTCATCGCCGTCGGGACTTTCCAGTTCAAACCGGACAAAGACGCCATCCTGCTCCTCATAAGCCTCGGCCTTCCAGAGGAATTTATCAAAACCCCGCCAGCCGCCGTGGAGACTATGCTTCCCATCATTTTTATAGAGATCGTAGGTCTTACCATTCAGGGCAAATCGCGCCCCGCCTATACGGTTACCAAAACGCCCGATGGTTGCCCCCACATAGTTTTTCGGGGTGTCATACCCTGCCAGGGTGGGAAAGCCTAAAAGCACATCATCGGTTCTTTTTTTTGAGGAGGGCACCAATAGGGATGTCCAGGTTGCTCCCAGGGTAGAGATAGATAGGGATAAATCTCCCGCTTTCAAGGTATAGAGCCGCACCTTTTTTCCGGAAGCAAGTACGCCGAAGGTTTTTTTGCTGATTTTCATGGATCTTCCCCCTTAAAAATATAAAAATAGTTTAACCCGGAAATATACTTGCGTCTACGCGGTGGACAGGAATTCCGAATTCAACCATGTGGTCTGTGTGGTCCGTGGTTATTCCTAATTTGGAATTGCTGTACGGTGGAAGGGGGTTCTTGTTTTTGATATATAGGGGAGGTATAGTGAATTCGTGGGTATTTTTGACCGCCTGGGTGATGTTATAAGAAGCTATCTCAATGATACAGGACCTGGTTTTACCGCCGGTCCTTCTATGGGACGGCGTTACGCCGATCCGGATCTGGATGCTGCGTATGAGGAGCTTGACGATTTCCTGGAAGGGAAGGATAAAGCCGGTGGCCGGGCGGATACCGGGGAAAACGGTTTCAGCCATGAAGGCAACGCCGGGAATGCGGGCAGTAAGACTCCGCCGGAAAGCCTTAGGGGAGACTTTGACGCCCTGGGCTTACCCTTCGGCGCTTCCGCGGAGGAGTGCAAGGCTGCGTATAAAAAGCTGTTGAAACTGCACCACCCGGACCGGCATGCGGGACATGAGGGGAATATGAAAAAGGCTACGGAAAAATCCGCCAGAATAAACGCGGCCTATGACCGGATAGAAAAGTGGCGGGCAACGGGGAAGGCGGAATAAAAAGCGAAAAATGATAGTGTACTATAAAATAGTAAACATCATAGATTTTCTGCTGGAGGAGTGAGTTTTTCAGAAGCCCCTTACTCCCCGCTGTCGTCTTCTCCCCACTCGCTTAACTTCCGGTGCAGGGTCTTGCGGCCCATGGCCAGGACTTCCGCAGCTTTACTCTTATTGCCCTTGTGGGCGGAAAGGGTGTCCCGGATGATGACCTTCTCCGCCTCCTCCATGGTGGTTCCCAAGGGTATCCTGATCCAGAGCGAGTCGTTCTGGGTGCGGACCGTGGGGGGCAGATCCTCCGCGGTGATCACCGGACCACGGGTCATGACCACGGCGCTTTCCATACAGTTCCGCAGTTCCCGTACATTGCCGGGCCAGTCGTAGGCGTAGAGGGCCGCCCGGGCTTTATCATCTATACCCTCCAGGGTTTTGCCGTTTTCCTCGGCAAACTCCCTGAGGAAGGCGGTAATAAGCAGGGGAAGATCGTCCTTCCGCTCCCGTAAAGGGGGGACCAAAATATTGACCACGTTGAGCCGATAGTAGAGGTCTTCCCGGAAATTACCCTTTTCTATTTCCGCCTTGAGGTCCTTGTTGGTGGCAGCAACGATGCGGACATCAACTTCGATGGTTTCCTCCCCCCCTACCCGTTCAAACTTTTTTTCCTGGAGCACCCGCAGAAGCTTTATCTGGATGTTCTGATCGATTTCGCCGATCTCGTCCAGGAAAAGGGTCCCCTCATGGGCAAGCTCGAAACGGCCCCGGGTACGGACCACCGCGCCGGTGAAGGCTCCCTTCTCATGGCCGAAGAGTTCGCTCTCCAGGATGCTGGCGGCAAGGGCGGCGCAGTGGACCTTGATCATGGGCTTGCCTTTACGGGGAGAAAGATCGTGGATGGCGTCCGCCACCAGTTCTTTCCCCACGCCGGATTCCCCGGTGATGAGGATCGAGGCTTTGGAGGGGGCGGCACGGCTTACGGTATCAAAGACCTGACGCATGGGGGCGCTGGTACCCACCATGGTCCTGAACTGTTTCTCGTGTTCCAGTTCTTCCTCAAGCCGACGGTGTTTGAGAAACAGTTCCCGGCCCTGGAGAGCCCGCTTTACCAGCAGGGAGAGATGGCCCAGGTCCACAGGTTTTGTGAGGAAGTCGTAGGCGCCGTTCCGCATGGCCGCCACGGCATTTTCCACCGTGCCATGACCGGTGAGGACTATCACCGGGATGCCCGGAGTTTCCGAATCTACCTTCTTGAGCAGTTCTTCTCCGCTGATGCCGGGCATCCGTAAATCGGTGATGAGCAGATCAATATCGCCCTTCCTGAAACGCTTGAACCCCGCATCCCCATCGGCGGCGGTTTCAACCTGATACCCGTCCATCTCCAGTGATGCTGCGAGCCCCTCCCGGATATTTTTTTCATCATCTACAACGAGGATTCTAAATTGCATTATTCCTCCCCGCCTTCAAAGGTGATGAGTTTCCGTTCCTTCTGGGGTATGGGCAGGGTGATTTTGAAACTGGTCCCCTCCCCTTCCTTTGATTTTACGGAAATCTCCCCCCGATGTTCCCGAACTATCTTAAAGACCAGGGTCAGTCCAAGGCCGGAACCTGTTTCCTTGGTGGTAAAATAGGGTTCAAATATTTTAGAAATATTTCCATCCGGTATCCCTATACCGGTATCCGACACAAGGATTTGGATTTCCCCATCCAGAAATTCGGTTTTTAGGGTAAGCTTCCCCCCCCCATCCATGGCAGCCTGGGCGTTCTTAATAAGATTGAGCAGCGCCTGCTTCATGTACCGTTCGTCAAAACCTATCCGGGGAAGGTTCTTATCAAGTTCTAAAATACATTTGATGTCCGATTCTTCCAGCTCATAGCGGACAAACTCCGCCAGTTCTTCTATGAGGACATTGAGGTCCCCTTCCCGGAAATCCATATTCATGGGACGAACCGCAAACAGAAAATCTACCACGATCCGGTTGAGGCGATCGATTTCTTCGTTTACCACACCAATATACTTATCCAGACTTGAAAAATATGAACGGGGATCCTGGCCCAATGCGTCTATACCGCTGGGATGGGCGTTGTAGTATATTTCCTTGTTCGCCTCCATGGCCTTCTGGATCAGCTGGATATGTATGGAAAGGGAGCCCAGGGGATTTTTGATTTCGTGGGCCACGCCGGCAGCCAGGGTGGTGAGGCTGGCAAGGTTTTCCGCCCGCCGGAGCTGGGCCTCCTTGATCCGTCTTTCGGTGATGTCCTCAATATAGATGAGGGAACCCGTAACCTGATGGTTCTTTACCAGGGGAAGAACGCTGATACTGAGCAGCCGGGAGACCCCTTGAACTAAAGTTCCGGGCACTGAAGTTCCGGGAACTTTAGTGCCATTGATCTCCACATCAAATTCCCGCTCTTCCACCCGGTCGCCGTTTTGCAGGGTAAGCTCAAAAAAATCTCGGATCTTCTCATCCCGTACCACCTGCCACAGGGGAACCTTCCCCTGCTCGAAAGAGCTGATTGGAAGCATCCGTTCGGCGTATTTATTGGCCAGTACCAGGTTGTTTTCCGTATCGCAGACCAGGATACCCTCGGTGATAGAATCCAGTACCGTTTCCAGGCGGTCTATTTCGGCGGCGGCGGAAAAAAGCAGATCCCGAACCTGCTCCCCGGTCATCTTATTGAGTTTTTGTAAGGCCCGCTTAATAAATTCTCTCATGGTATCTTCCCTAAAAATAACCATTCTTGGTGTTTTTTGCAATCCGTATTCACCCGGATTGCATTTTTATTTAACGTATAATATAGTAACTATAAGGAGCTGGATTATGGCGATTGCCTTCGATTCCGAATTACGCCTGCCGGCTTCCCGCGAAGGCCTTGATGCGGTAATAGATTGGGTTACGGAGAAAATGGATTATGAGCATTGCCCCCGGAAAATGCAGAATCATGTTGCGGTAGTCACGGAAGAATTGTTCGTAAATATTTGTGATTATGCCTACGGCGCTGGGGTAGGACAGGCGCTTATCCGGATTACTTTTAAGGATAACTCCCTGTATATGCAGTTTGAAGATTCCGGCATTCCCTTTAATCCCCTGGAACAGGGTGCTCCTGATACAAACGCCCGCATAGAGGATCGCCCGATTGGCGGACTCGGCATCCATATAGTAAGGAAATGGATGGATTCGGTTACATACGAAAGAATAGACGAGAAGAATATTCTTACCCTACGAAAATTAATTCCCAACAAGGAGCAGGGATAAAACCTGAATTTGGGCAATAAACATGGAAATATTAGAGCTTCAAAAAGGAACGAAACTTATTCTCACTATAAGAGGCAGGTTGGATGCCAATGAGGGGGATCTGTTACAAAAACGGTTCAAACAGATTAAAATGATGACCACCGATTTGACCCTTGATCTTTCAGAACTGAAATTTCTTTCCAGCGCGGGAATCCGGATAATCATTACTATTATGAAAGAAATGAACGCCAAGAAGGGCACATTCGCCATTAGTAAAATAAGCCCCGAGGTGCGGGAAATTTTTAATGTGGTCGGCCTTATAGACCTTTTTGTTCAGGATGAAAAATATGTCATTGTGGTAAAGGAAAAATCAGAAACAAAAGCGGTTTTAACCATGTCAGGCAATCCTGATCTGAAGTCCGGCCGGGACCTGAGCGACCATATAAAGGAATTGCAGGCCCAGGGGATCACAGAATTCGTACTTGATATGACCGGGATAGCTACCACAACCCCAAAATTTGAAGAAAAATTATTCGAAATTACACGGGAAATAGAGACAAAAAGCAAATTGACCGTGTTACGGCCCCCGGAACCGCCGCCAATAGTACCGGCATAAACAATTACTTATAGTAAATAGCCAGGGTGGTAATATCATCCGACTGTTCGGCGCCTGATACAAACCCGGCAATGTCATTCCGTATGGCAGTGTCAAATTCTTCGGGCAATAAATCGCGGTGTTTATTAGCGGATTCAAGGAAGCGGTCGTTGCCCCATTGTTCCTCAAGGGTATTCATAGCTTCGTTGACCCCATCGGTATACAGGTAAAGCCTGTCTCCGGAATGAAAGCCGATCTCGCAAAGCTGGTATTCCGAACCTTCCAGCATTCCCAGGGGAATACCTTTTTTAAGTTCCATAAAACGGTAGGGTTCGTTATTCTGCGAAATGAGCGGCCTGTTATGCCCCGCATTTGCATAGGTCATCTTTCCGGTTTCCAAATCAAGACATACAAGAAAAACGGTAACAAACATACTCAGGGTGTTATCCTCGCTGAGCTGATCATTCACCTCCCTAAGGGCGGAAGCCGGATCAAGGCCGCGGAGCATCTTTGCTTTAATAAGCGTTTTTGCGATCACCATAAATAAGGCAGCCGGAACACCCTTTCCGCTTACATCGGCGATTACAAATACCGCTTTGGTCTCTTCATCGTTCAGATAGAAAAAATCATAAAAATCGCCTCCAACCTGTTTCGCGGAGATCATCTTCGCAAACAGCGCAAGCCACTTATGGCTGGTAAATTTCGGAAATATTTTAGGCAGCATATCATTCTGGATTTCCGAGGCGATAGAAAGCTCGGCATTTACCCGTTCCTTTTCCGCAGTTATCCTGCTGATATTTTCTATGTGGGCTTTTATATCCCCGGTCATTTTATTAAAGGCATTGCCCAACTCTGCTATTTCATCATTCCCCTTTATGATAATTTTAGCGGCAAGGTCTCCGCTGCCGATACGCCGTACAGTTTCTGCAAGCCTGGCAATGGGCCTTGTCAGGGACAGGGCAAGGATATATGCGAAAATTCCTGCCAGGATAATTACCGGAATAAGCGATATGAAAAGTGCGATAATAGCATTTTGTTCCAGCCTTTTTACAAAGCTTATTTCAAAATCAAGTCCCAAAACGCCGGAAACGGCGCCGTCCTTAATAATAGGTACGTAAGCGGAAATGGCGTTTCCGTATTCATTGGCAACCGGTTTATCGGCAATTCGAAGCGTCCGCTCTTTATAGGCGATATCCATATCTTCCCCGATATAATCCGGATCATGCAGAATATCAATATCAATGGTATCCGGCGTCCAGTCCGAAGACAATAAAAACCGGTACTTATCCCCCACCTTTTCCATATAATAGATATACAGCATATTAAATGAAACGGCGATCTGATCAAGCTTTTCAATCCTGGCCCAAAAATCAGGAGACTGCTCCCTGGCCCCGCTTAAGAGATACTGCGTATCGGCCAATTCGGGCATCCGCTTTTGTACCAGCGCCGCCACTTCCGAGAGGGTTGTCCGATAACTATCTATTATATAATTCTGATAGCGGGAATACATCAAAATTCCGACGCCGAGGGAAACAATAATACCTAATCCGCTTATAAAAATGAAAAAACGCGTTTTCAGACTTTTCATTAATATGTTTCCATGAGACGGGGAGAGCCGTGACTGACCATACCCCGCTTGAGTTCAGAGGCGAGCCGGTCCAGGGCAAGGGCGGGGCTCAGGTTGTAGGTACCCACGGCGCTCTCCGCCTCCCGCACCGCAGCGCGCCATATATCCCGATAGGCAAGGGCGCCCGGGTCTCCTGCAACTTGCAACGAAGTTTCCCGCGCATTAAGACTTTCCCCAATCAGGGTGAGGAGGGACTGCAAAAATTGGCTGAACCGGCTGCGGAGCTCAAAATTGTCCGCGCCCTCCAAAACCTTGGATACCAGGGACTTTGTATCCTCCAGGGGCCGTCCAAGACCGGCGGCCTCCGCAATAGGGGCGGTGTATTTTCCCAGGCTTACCAAGGGGTCGTTCAGCGGCGCGCCGGATCGTTTTAGGGTAATCACCGATCCCATGGCAACCGAGGCGACGAAGAGGGCCCCCAGGGGATAGAGGGTTTCACCGGAAACCGGAAGGAAGGAATCAAGGTATAGGCTGATCGAATCCACCTGTTCCCGGGGATCCCGGAATATCTTGCGTAAAACCTGTGCCTCCACCGTTTTGTCCCGGGCGATAAAACGGTACGGCCGGACCCGGGATAAAATAGTGGGGAGCAGCGCCTCGTAATGGGCCGTGGAAAGCACAATGGTTACCCTTTCCGGGGGCTCTTCCAGTATTTTGAGCAGAGAATTACGGGCGCCATCCTGCATGTGGTCGGCGTTTTCAATAACCAGGAGTTTCCGTTTCCCCTGGGGCGCCAGGCGGCTCCACCACGCGGCCCGGCGTACTTGGGCTACAGAGATACGGTCGCCAATGCCCTCGGCTTCCAGTTTAAAACTGATTTTTAGAATCGAATCCACCGTTTTAGTGAGGGCCTCGGGATCTACGGCGTCTAATTCATCCAGATTCTCGTCCAGGGACTGAATAAGGGGATTTAGTTTTGATATTTTTGGATCGTCCTCCCACAGGACCGGGGAAAAACGGGCCAGGAGTTTGCGGACCGAACGGATAAACAGGAACCGTGTTGCCGGAACCGGGGGATCCCGCAAAAAAGCGGCGGCGGAGGCCGCAATCTCCGCAGAAAAGTTCCGGGGCCCCAGGAGGAGAAGATCCGGATGGGTAAGTTGGCGGTGGCGGGCGCAGGCCGGACAGGAACAGTTCCAGGCCCCTGTTTGTTCGCAGGAGAGGACACGCCCAAGCTCCAGGGCGGCGCTGCCCTTACCCGAAGCCTGGGGACCTGAAAACAGCATGGAAGGCGCCAGGATTCCCCCGCTGATATCCGATGAGAGCAGGCTTATTACCGGCTGGCCTAATACATTTTCAAACATTGTTTCCCGCCCCCAACACGGGCAGCCTCAATTCCCCCACCAGGGGCCCGAGGAACTTCGCAAAAAAACTATGCTCCAAAAGAGAGTCGGGGTTGAACAGGGGCTGTATGCCGATAACGAAGAGGATCAGGCTTACCAGAAGCAGCCCCTCCAATAGGCCAAAGACGAGCCCCAGGGCATGATCAAGCCCCGCTAGAAGATTAATCCGGGAGATAATATCCTGGATGATATGCTCCAGTATTTTGATAACAAGCAAAACGATTACCATGATGGCGACAAAGGCTATCAACTCCGGCAATACCGCCACATCCGAGAGAATCTTCGTTCGGACAAAGGCAGCTCCGGCTTGATAAAACAGCAGGGCCGCCAGAAGGCTCAGTACCACCGAGGCCATGGACATGATCTCCTTGATGAACCCCCGCAGGGCACAGCGGATGATCAGAATAAAAATAAGTACAATAAAGATGATGTCGATGATCGCCATGTTCATGTTTCTCCAGTAAGCGCCGAAAATATTTCCCGGGCGATCAGCGCCGCCCCGTCCCGGTTCCCCATACGCGCCGAAGAAGCGGCCATGGCGTTCCGCAGCTCCGCATTTTCCGCCAGCCCAGCCACGGCGCGGGCCAAGGCCGATGCGGTTTCCTTCAAATTCCCTGCGCCGCCGATTACCACCGCAGCGCCGGCCTTTTCGAAAACCCGGGCATTTTCCACCTGATCCCCCCGGGTACCCGAACCCCGGAGCGGTATGAGCGCCATGGGCTTCCCCGCAACAGCGGCTTCCCAGACCGTACCGGCGCCGCTGCGGCCCAGGATCAGTTCCGCTGCGGCCAATACCTGGGGCATATCCTCCCGGATATACGCGTAGGGAAGGTATCGTTCCGAAGCGGGTACATCCCAGCCCTGGTTGGGGCCGGTCTGGTGTACCACGGTATAATATTTGGTAAGGGCGGGCAAACATTCCCTGACCAGTTCGTTGATCTCCCGGGCGCCCTGGCTGCCCCCTAAAACCAGGAGTATCCGCTCATCAGGCCCAATCCCCAAGAAGGCCCTTCCCCGGGCGGCGTCGGCATTACGGAAGCCGGGCCGTACGGGATTACCGGCGGTCACCACCCTTTCCCGGAAAGCCGGGGCAAAAAAGGACGCCGTGTCCTCATAGGCGGTAAATATACGCCGGGCAAACCGGGCGTTAATCCGGGTAGCAAGCCCGGGGCTATAGTCCGACTCATGGGTAAACACCGGGATACCCAGGGAAGCTGCGGCGGCGCAGGGGGGAACGCTGACGAAGCCGCCCTTTGAAAAGAGCAAGGCGGGCTTCTCTTTTTTTAGTATACGCCGGGCCGCCCAAAACCCGGCGTTTATTTTCAGAATATCCGAAATGTTTTTGAGGGAAAAATACCGCCTGAGCTTTCCCGAAGGGACGCCGAAAAACTCAAACCCCGCCTCTTCTACAATGGACCGGTCCATTCCGGCGGCGGAGCCTATCCAGAAAATCCGGCAGGGTAGAAGTTCCTTCAAGGCCGCGGCCACAGCCAAACCGGGGTATATATGCCCACCGGTACCGCCCCCGGTAAAGGCTATAGGTATCATGAATAAAGTATACCCACTTTACCCCAAAGGAGCAACTAAGAACCGGAACCGCCTTGAAAAAGTATAAAATCATGGTATATTGGGTTAATGAATACCAAAACAACGCTTATCGAAGTTCCCTACGGTACGAAAAAGCTTTCCTGCACAGTTCCAATGGACCGCAGTGTCAGGGTACTCCGTCCCGCTCCGCCGGCGGAGGATGGAGCTTCGGAGATTGATATAATCAAACAGGCTCTGGCGGCGCCCATCGCTTCCCCTCCCCTTGCGGAACTTGCGAGGGGTAAGAAAAACATAGTTATCCTGACCAGCGATCATACCCGGCCTGTGCCGAGCAGCCTTACCCTGCCGGCCATGCTTGGGGAGATACGCCGCTTTTCTCCGGAAGCAAGGATCACCATCCTTATCGGTACGGGGTGTCACCGGGCGACAAGCCGGGAGGAGATGGAAAAAAAAATTCGGCGCCGAACTATGTAAAGGGGAAACCATTATAAACCACAATTCAGAAGACCCCTCTTCCCTGGTATCCCTGGGCCGGCTGCCCTCCGGGGGGGAACTGGTGATAAACCGCCTGGCCGCGGAGGCGGATCTCCTGGTGGCGGACGGCTTTATCGAGCCCCACCAGTTTGCGGGTTTCAGCGGCGGCCGTAAGAGCGTCCTGCCGGGTATCGCCAGCTTTACTACGGTACTTGCCAGCCATAACGCCGAATTTACGGTGCACCCCGCTTCCCGGCCGGGAAGCCTGGAGGGTAACCTGATCCACCAGGATATGCTCTACGCCGCACGGCAGGCGAAGCTGGCCTTTATCCTGAACGTAGCCCTTTCCCCGGCCAAGCGGGTTATCGCCGCCTTCGCGGGGGATATGGAAAAGGCCCACCTGGCGGGATGCGATTTTGTTTTGAAACACTGCGGGGTAAGGGCGCCGGCAACGCCGGTGGTGATCACCTCCAACGGAGGGTATCCCCTGGATCAGAATGTCTATCAGTCCACCAAGTCGATCATGCAGGCGGATCTGGTCTGCGAAAATGGGGGGGTTATCATCTCCGTTAATGAATGCAGGGATGGGCATGGGTCGGAATCCTTCTACCGTATTTTTAAGGAATCCCCGTCCCTGGATACGCTGCTGGGGGAAATTGAAAAACGGGGGCGGGAGGAAACGGTTCCGGACCAATGGGTAATTCAGCTAACCGCAATGATACTGCGGAAAAGGACGGTCATATTCGTGTCCGCCGTTACGCCGGATATTATTGAAGGCCTGCATATGCGCCATGCCGCAAGCCTGGAGGAAGCGCTGACCATGGCGGACAAGATTATAGGCAGGGAAAACAGCCCCATCACGGTGCTTCCGGACGCAGTATCCCTGGTGCTGCAGTAATTATTTTTCGGTCAGGGTTATGGCATCGTCCACGGGTTCCCCCAGGAGACTGTACTCTTCGATCCGTTCCAAATAAACCTTAGAAAGATAATCGTCCTCATCTATACGCAGGGCATTGTTGAAGTAGGTTTTTGCGGTCTCCCATTCTTTCATCGAAAATAGCCGGAGCCCCTTTTCGTAACAATCAAGGAGTTCCCGGTCAATGACCAAAGAAGCGGCCGCAGGGCCCTGGCAATCCGCCGCAGCCGGCTCGCCTGCAAAGGCGGCATATACCGCGTAGAGTCCCACGGGATTACTCTTTCCCTTTACCCTAACCGTATCAACTTTTCTGAATATAAATTGATCCCGGGCGGCTTCGTACATATTTTCCGATACTATGATTGGGTGGTGATACATTTTTGTAACCCCCTCAAGCCGGGAAGCGAGGTTTACATTATCGCCTATTACGGTATAGTCCATCCGGTCCTGGAAGCCGATATTCCCCACAACGCATTCACCGCTGTTAATACCAATGCCTACGGCAAAGCCCTTTTCAGGCAGGGTGAGCTGGGAGGTATCCACCTTCGACAGGGCTTTAATCATCCGCACCGCCGCGCGGATTGCACAGGCCTGGGCATTGGGCAGAGGCCGGGGAGCGCCGAATATGGCCATAATGGCATCGCCGATAAATTTATCGATATGCCTCCCTCGGCGATTATTTCGTTTCCCATGATGGAAAAGAAGGCGTTCAGAAAACCTACAAGATCCTGGGCGCTTGAGTTTTCGGATATCTTGGTGAAATTCCGTATGTCAAGAAAAAAAATCACCACATTTCTGGTTTCGCTCTGGATCGAAGTTCCCGCCGATTTATGGATAATTTCATCAATCACATCCGAGGGAACATAACGGGCAAAGGCTATCCGGGTTTTCTTCTGCAGCTCTTCCATTTCCAGGATCGAAAGGGCGTTTGAAATAATCGGGGAAGCGGCGCTTAAAAAAACATCCAGGTTTTCCATAATGAGGGGGGAAAAATATTCCTTGATTGAATTGCCAATATGCACGGTGGCAAATTTCTGGCCGCCGACCAATAGGGGAACCATGATGTATGATTCGATGCGTTTTTTCTTATCCCCCGGGGGGTAAAAATCCTCTGTTTGCCTTTTTGCAACCTGAAAGTCAGGGAACAGGTTATTAAAATCTGCAATGCTGATGGCATTAAAATCTTCAGCAATCGGTTCATTAAAACCAACACGATTCGCAGAATATACAACCAGGGAATTATCCTGGCCCTTTATCATCACCGTTACGATCTCCGCTTCGCAGATATAATTAAGCAGATCGAAAAACCCTCTGACTATATCTTCCAGGGAACCGAGTTTGGCGGAAAGTTCCGCCAACATCCCTATCACGGTGGTCTGAAAGAGCTTTGCGTCCAGGAGATTGTTTACCGTTTCTATTAAGGCGTTATCGTCAATCCGTTTTCCCTCATGCTCGATCGCCGAAAAGTCCGGTTCCGGGGCCTCCGCCAAAAGCTTGGCTACGCTGTTTTGCAGCTCAGTAAAATTCTCCGGCGATTTTTCTATATAAAAATCTGCTCCGGCCTGGTCCCCCCAGAATTTATCCTTAATTTCACTGAGGCTGGTAAACATAATAATAGGGATAACCTTAGTGTTTTTCCGGGATTTTAGCAGACGGGTAGCCTGGTAGCCCTTAAAGAGGGGCATCTCCACATCGGTAATGATAAGATGGGGCATAAAACTGAATACCATTTTAATTCCTTCAAAACCATTTACCGCCCGTCTCGTTTGGTATCCAAGGGCATCGAGAAATTCTAAAACCATATCGGCAAAAATATCCGAATCCTCAAAAAGCAGTATTCGTTTACCCGGTGAATTGATACTAGCCATTGGCTTCCCCGATAAGTTCCTTAACTGCCGTAAGCAGGTTATGATTATTAAATGAATTTTTAATGATATAGCGGTTTGCCCCGAGCAAAGCCGCCCGTTTCTGATCCTCATCGCTCTCCCGTGAAGAAATAACAATGATAGGAATCTTGGACAGCTCGTCATTTTTGCGTACATTTTCGGTCAGCATAAAGCCGTCCATAATGGGCATATTAAGATCCGTACATATAAGATCATAGGAGCTGTTCTTTGCCGCCGCAAGGGCCTCCGCGCCGTCCGCTGCGGTATCAACCTTGTAACCTTCGGACCTGAGAATTTCACCCTCAATTTCCCTGGTGGGAAGGGAATCGTCAACCACCAGTACTGATTTTCGCATTTTTTCATATTCGATGTGCCGCTTCTTCATGTCTATGGTCTTAAGATGTTTGGCCATCCGTATTACCGTCGGCATATGCAGGGCGGGCACCATTTCATAGTCTTCACTCAACACCATCCCTGAAAAAACGTGGATGTTCTCCATAAAGGTGGGCATTGATTTAAGAATTACCGAGCGCATACTGCTGATGCTGTCGATAACCAGGGCAATAACATCGTCATAGGCATGGATGATAACCACAAAAAGAGCCCGTTGGTTATTCTGATCCCCGCCGGTTTTAAGATGCAGTATCTGGTTAAGGTAATACAGTTTTATTATCCGGTTTTCAAATTTAATTCCCGGCCGGTCAACAACCGTAATAATGTCTTCCTGATTTATAAGAAGAATGGTATCCACAAAATTTGAGGGAATTATAAATTTCATTTCTCCGCAGACTATGGGGAAGCCCATGAGGGAAGCAATGGAAAGAGGAACAAGGATCGTAAATATCGTTCCCCTGCCGGGAACACTCTCAACCAGGATACTACCCTTAAGCTGCTCTATACTGGAACGTACCGCATCCATGCCTACCCCGCGGCCGGAAATGTTGTTTATTTCTTCCGATGTGGTAAAACCGCTTTGGAAAATGAAACCGGTAAGATCCTCCTGGCCCAGTGAAGCAGCCACATCGGCGCTTACCAGGCCCTGGGACACCGCTTTTTTCCGTATAGCTTCCAGATCAATACCGCGGCCATCGTCGGAAATG
Source organism: Treponema primitia ZAS-1 (assembly GCF_000297095.1). Taxonomy (NCBI): domain Bacteria; kingdom Pseudomonadati; phylum Spirochaetota; class Spirochaetia; order Treponematales; family Treponemataceae; genus Treponema; species Treponema primitia. The sequence goes on from NZ_AEEA01000040.1 coordinate 68,883, forward strand.
GTGATCTTCATATTACCGCTTTCCCGGGCGCAATTGATAATAAGCTGTCCCGCCTCGTCCTTTCCTGCGGCAACCCGATCCTCCGGCGGCTCAATGCCGTGGTCTACGGAATTCCGGATCATGTGGAGAAAAACATCGGAAAGTATTTCGATAATATTTTTATCTATCTCGTTTTCACTTCCCTCAATGGTAAGCTGTACCTTTTTTCCAAGCTCTGCGGACATCTCAAATATATACCGGGGATAGGCGTCCAAAATAGTAGAAAGAGGCAGCATACGCAGGGATATGACCCCGTCATAGGCGTTCCGGGTGTTGTTTCCCACATCAATGGAATAATTTCTGAGCCGGGAATTCACTTTACCGCTGATCTGCTCTATTTTTCTAAACCGGTTTACCAGTGCGGGATCCACAAGCTTTGATGTTTTAATGACCCGGGAGTATGCTTTTATCAACTCATGCAGTGTTTCTGTTTCCATTGAAATAGTCTTTGAAGCTATTTCCAGGGACTGCAGGGAGGCAATGCTTTTAATTATGGCGTCTATTTTTGAAAGGGAAATCCGGATACTTTCTGATTTTGCATCCTGCCGCTTCTCCCGCTTTGCCACCTGCCCTGCCGCTTCTCCCGCATTCGCCTTTTCCACGGAGCGGTCACCCTGTTTTTCTATGGCCCTGCTGCCGCTGACCACAAGATTCTCTTCACCCTTTTTCTTTCGTTTTTTTCCGCCCGGTGAAGGTTCATGGCCCGTATCGGCTTCTGCGTTTTTTTTCTCCGGTAAGGGGGACTGTCTTTTTACTTCCCCTTCCGCATCGGGGCTTACGGGCACCAGGAATTCTTCGTTCGATGCCAGAGCTGCAAGTTCCTTTTCAAAGGCAATGATATCAATATCATCATTCTGGGTCTTCTGTACCGTCCCAAGCCCCGATTTAAGGGTATCCAGAGCCGCCAGGGCAAGCCGCATGGCATTATCGGTCAGGCCGATGCGCTGTTCCCGGACCGCCACAAAAACTCCCTCCAGGGCATGGGTCAGGGATTCGATGCGCTTAAATTCCAGCATCCGGGAGGAGCCCTTCAGGGTATGGAGGGCCCGCAGCAGGGTTGCAAGATCATCATCCACCGAAACGCCGTCTTTTATTTCAAAGAGCAGCGTTTCTACAACCTTGATGTTTTCAATTCCCTCATCGATAAATTTACCGATGTACTTTCCCTTATCTATTGCCATAAAACGCCTTAAACGCTAACAGGATCGTTGACCGCAGTATCTGCCGTACCGGCTGTCGCAGCGGAATGGTTCGTGTTTTTAGTTTCAAGGATATTCTCCAGTTCCTTGATCAGCTGGGTGAGCCCTTCCGCAGAGGATGTGGCTACCTCCGTTGAGTGAATAAAATTGCTTAAGCCCTTTGATATATCCGCAATTGCTATATTGATCTGCTCCGAGGACTTCTGCTGTTTCTGGGTGGATACCGTAATGGTCTGGGCCTGGTTGGAAGTTATCTCCGCGCCGGATCGTATTTCCTTGAAAACATCCTCCAGGGCTCTAATCAGCTTGTACCCTTCGGTTATCTTATCCGCACCCTCCTCGCTGGAAACAATGAGGGAGGAAGAGGAATCCTGTATTTCCTCCACCTGATCCCGTATCTGCTTGGTCAGGGCGGCGATATCGTCCGCCAGGCGGTTTACCTCGCTGGCAACCACGGCGAAACGTTTGCCCTTATCCCCGGCGCTTGCCGCTTCCAGCGCGGCGTTAAAGGCGATTACCTTGGTCTGGTCGGTGATGGTGTTGATGGTTTTGACTATATCCCGTATCTTAGCTATCTTGTTTCCCAGGTTTATGATACCGGCAATAATAGCATCGTTCTTTTCCTTGATATCCCCCATCTTGTTAACATTGCTTTCAAGGACCGAAAAGCCTTGGATTACGTCATCTTCCATTTTGGTTGCAATGGTAGCAACGCTGCCGGTCATCTCCGAAATATAGGAGGCAATCTGGGCGTTCTCATTAATGGTGCTTTCGATTTCCTGCACACTGGCGGCCTGGTTATTGGCGGTGGTAAAAATATCCTTGGAGGAAATAAAAATTTCATCCGTGGATTTCTGAATGGTCCCGGCTATCTCCTTGGTCTGGATTACGGTCCGGGAGGCGGCTTCCGCGGCTTCGGATTCGGATTTTATCATGTTTTGAAACAGGGCTATGTGCCTTTTGCAGGCAATCCCCGTAACCGCCCCGGCCATGATCATGCCCATTATCCTGAAGACCTCGTTGTAGAGGGGAAAGGCAACCTCGTGTACTTGGCCTTTATACAGGGCCGTATAGGGAATATCAATGATAGTACGGTGATAGATGATCACAAAGGCATAGAGGATACCGGCGAAAATCCCGGAAAAAATGGCGCACCGTACATTATACCGGAAGGCGCCCAGGGCAACCAGGAGTACATAAAAAAGCGCCTGGATGGAGAGAAAACCTATGGGCAGGGAATGGTTAGGATAGGTTGCGGTGATGAAGATGGCTGTGGAGATAAAAACCATATCAAGGACGACGCAAACATACTTAAAATAGGGGGATAGCAATTCTTTTTTCCGCAGATAGAAAAAAAGTATTATTGAAAAAACCAAATACTCCGAGGTGCCGAAATGTCCCCGCCAGGGCGTATAGCCAAAACCGTTTTTATGTCTGACAATGGAAATTACCACCAGCCCTAACACCCAGATGAGCGCCAGGGAAAAGCGGAAATAGTTGATGATAACCTCTCCATCCCGTTCATCCCTGCTTATACGTTCGTCCATGCTTGTCATATATACTCTCCTGTTTTTTCCGCTTTCTCATGTTTATCATCACCGGTGGCATAGAGCCCCACCGTTCCCCGAAGTTCCTTGGACATGACATTGAGGTTATCCGCTATTTTTGAAGTTGAACCCATGGCGATTACAAACTGTTTGACCCCGGCGGATATTTCCTGCAGGGTGGTAAAAATCTGGGCGGAAGCGAATTCCTGCTTGCGGCTCAAATCCGAAATCTGCTGGGAATTAACCGCCACATTTTTGGAATTCTCCACGATATTTTCAAATACCTCTTTCTGTTCAACCATATGGTCATAGCCTTCATCGATCTGCATTGAGCCGTTATTTGCTTCCGTAATCAGACTCTGGGAGGCGGTCTGGGCCTCTTCGATCCGCTGTTTTATCTCCCCGGTGGAATCCACCACATTGTCGGCAAAGCGCCGTATTTCGCTTGCCACCACGGCGAAGCGGGCTCCGGCCTCACCGGAAGAAGAAGCCTCCAGGGAAGCGTTAAAGGCGATAAGCTTGGTCTGATCCGCTATGTTGTCGATGATGCCTATGGCCTCGCTGATCCGGCTGAGCATTTCCGCAAGATTTTTAATCTCATCAATAATTTTATTGTTCTGATCCCGGATATCCTGCATCATCTCCTGATTCGCTTCCCGCAGTTCCGCTCCCCGCTGGCTCAGTTCCCGGGTTTTGACGGCCAGTTCCGCTACCTCCGCAGTTTTTGCCGCTACCTGTTCGGACATTTCCTTGCTGCCTTCCATGGTACTGACGATCTCCGAAACGCTGGCGGACTGCTCATTGGCGGTGGTGGTAATCTCCTTGGCGGAGGCGGAAAGATCAAACACGGAGGTTGAAACCCTGGAGGCATCCTGACTAAAGGAAACAAAGACGGAACGCAGTTTACCCAGGAAGCGGTTAAAGGCAGACATCAGTTCCCCGAATTCGTCTTTGGAATGGACAGCCAGTTCCAGGGAAAGATCGTTATTATCCAGACTCTTAAAGAGCTGCTTTAGGCTCGCGGTGGATTTGGTTATATTAGCGGTGGTGATGATCACAATGATAAAAGCGATGACGGCGGTAAGGACCGCGAATATAAGGGACCGGTACAGCGCATTCCGGTATCCGATGATCCGCTGCTGCAGGAGTATGTCAAGCTGATCCAGGGAAGCAAGCCACAGATCGTAGGATGCGTCATTGGCCTGGGCAGCGGCGTTTATCACTTCGGTATAATAAAACTCCGGGGTATCCTCCGCGGCAAGAAACGCCTCAAGGATCCCTGTAAGCTTTCCCGCCGTGGAAATATACACATTATTTTTAAACATAAGCTCTTCTGAAAGCAGGGCTTCCAGGGAAGGGTCGGCCCTGAGATTCGCCAATGCCGCATAGGTCGCGGATCGAAGACGGGGGGTATAGGACCGGCTGAGGAGGGTCATATAGGACCGTAATTCCTCCCGCTCCGCCTTGGTTATAACTTTTCTGACATTGGCGACATAGGTCAGATTACTTATCCTTAAAATTTGCTGCTGAATTTCAGGAAGCTCAAGAAGGGAGATTTCGGCAAAATAATAGGTTCCCAGTTCAGGATCCACTATAAGAGAAGACGCATCGCCGATGTAGGATACCAGATCATATAAGTCCTGGATAAAGGCATTGTAACTGTTCAGGATGACCGCCGGATCTCCCTGTATTTCCTTCAGGGAATTCCAGCTGCTCCGGAGCTCGGCGCCGGAAACATAGCGCCGGCCCGGGATGGTTCCTAATTCCGGCTCACCATCGGTTTCCCCAAGATTTGCGATCAGCTCGTCAAGCTGACGGGTTATCTCTTGATCAACGCGGCCATTGCCTTCCGCCGCCGTATTCTGCGCCAATACCATCCTAAGGTGTGCGGGCACCATCCGCAGAAGGCCGGCAATGGGACGCAGATACCCAATTCCCTCCCGTTCATTCGTGCTGATCCGTATGGACGAATTTGCGCTGGAGACTATAAGAAACAGCATCAACGCGATGGGTAGAATAAATACGGCGCTTGAAAAAACCAGTTTGGTGGTAATCTTCAAGTTTTTATAAAACATATCCGCTCCTTATAAAGCCCATCATTTGCTTAGACGTTTTTCAAGGATACGCCGATAATAGTCCGGCGAAAATCCACCAATGAAACACTCATACGAAAGATCCTTACCCAGCTCGACACTTTCTAAAGCTTTTTTTATTTTTACCTCATAGAGAGTGCGGTTCCCCTCCGCCGCTAACAGACTCGCTCTATAAAAAGCAGGCCAAAAAGCGCCGTCCAAGGCGGAGGCCTCCTTGTAAAATGTCTCCGCCTCACTATGTTTGTTCGAAAGATAATTATATTCCCCTCTGAGGAATTTAGTAAAGGCCGATACCTGCTTTTCTTCAGCAAAAGCAAGGACGGCTTCTGCTCCGGCAAAATCCTCCAGGCTGAGAAAGCAGATGACCGCCGCAATAAGCTCGTCCTCCCCGGGATCCGCGGGTTTATCGGTCCGCGCCTTAATAGCCCTAAGAACCTGCTCCGCCGTAGCTTCGCCTTGTTCAAGGAGAGAAGCAATATTTTTCGCAGCCTTGGAATGCGCTATTCGGGAGGATACCTTTTTGGGCGGAGAAACTACCGCTGAATGGGGAGTCCCGGACTGGGACAGGTGCGGCTCACGAATCGGTTCGCTGCGCGGAGAACTTCGTTGCAAGTTGCGCGCATACCTTCGGTCTGAGTCCAGGGTTCTCCGGTCCGAGCTTTGGGCCCTCCGTTCTACGGCACCGGGACTCCTGGCTAAGTTAAAAATCCGCCGCTCTGTGGCCCTCCGGTCCGATGCCTGCCGGGGTTCCCAGGGAATTTCGGAAAGAATTTCCTCCGCCGGCTCCGATAGGGCGGATATTTTTTGAAAATAGAACGCATCGGGGCTCTGTTTGTTTTGCAGGAAGGGATGGTTCACCGAAGGGATTTCGGATATGCCGAAGAGCAGAACTCCCTCCTCGGTAAGGGCTTTTACCAGGAAATCGAGTATTCTCCGGCGGCCTTCGGGGGAGAAATAGATGAGCGCATTTCTGAAGAGGATGAGATCAAAGGCAAGGGGCTCAATACCGTCCATAATATTATGGGGGAAAAAATGTATCCGTTCTTTTAAACTGCTGCTGACAATATAGGTTTCTCCTTCTTTCGTAAGGTACCGGTCCAGGATATATCTCCAGCGATTCCCGTCATGCCTAAAGGCGTTTACCGAATACCGCCCCTGCTTGGCAATTTCTATCATATCCCGGCTTACATCAAAGGCTTCGATTTGAAAATCCAGCTTTTCCACGGTCCGGCTGTAATAGTCCATCAGCATGGCCAGGCTGTAGGCCTCGCAGCCCATGGATGTTGCTGCGGAACAGACCCGAAACGGTTTTTTTCTACGGGCAAACCGGGGCAGAATTTTTTTGAGCAAAAGATCGAAATGAGGTTCCTCCCGGAAAAAGTAGGTTTCATTAATTGTAAGAAAGCGGGCGATATTGAACCGCTCTTCCGGGGAGGAAAGAAGCCGCTCCAATGCGCCGGGAAAATTAAAAATATCGGGATTGCTATTTTTTTCCAGGTAGCCCTTCAATTGCAGCAGGGCATCATCCGCCGCTTTTATCCCCAGGGCTTTTTCCGTCCAGGAGGACAATTTTTCCAGTACATCGTCGCTCATAGTTTTGTTAATTCAATAAGCCGGGGGGCTATACCGTCCAGGGGAAGGACCATATCCACACAACCGGTGCTAAAAGCGGCCATGGGCATGCCGTATATCAGCGATGTCCCCTCGTCCTGAGCAATGGTAATGCCCCCGGCGTTCCTTACAGACCGGGTCCCTTCGGCGCCATCGGCGCCCATTCCGGTAAGCACCACCGAAATAAGGCCCTGGCCAAGCAGCCTGGCAGCGCTTTGAAAGAGCAGATCCGCCGCAGGTTTCTGGTTGTTTACCATGGCCCCGTCATTAAAGATAAATCCCTTGGCATCCAGGAGGAGGTGCTTATCCGTGGGCGCCACATAGAGTTTTCCACTAACGGGAAACTCCCCCGCTTCGGCGAGCTTTACCCCCAGGGGCGTATAGGTGTCAAGCCACTGGACAAATCCCTTATCAAAACCGGATGTGTTATGCTGAACTAAAATTATGGGTACCGGGAAATTCCCGGGAAGGGCAGCGCAAAGCTGGGTAAGGGCCTTTGGGCCGCCGGTGGAAGAGGCGATAACCACGGCGAGGATCGCCCGGTTTCTCACGGCCTTCTTTTCTTCACCCTCACCAAGCTCTTTAACCAAGAGACGGCGGCCTCTGGTCGCAACAATCTGCTTAAGGGCTTCGAGGATCTGCAGCCGTTTAAGGGAACTCATTTCGGTGGTAAAATTATCCTTGGAGTAAAATTCCAGGGCCCCCTTCACCGTCGCTTCGTAGGCCATCTTTGCCGTACTATGGGTGCTGATCACCACCACCGGGGTGGGCAGTATCTTGCGGATTTCCTGTGTCGCCTCAAGCCCGCCCATGACGGGCATCTCGATATCCATGGTGATAAGGTCCGGGTTAAGCATCCGAGCTTTTTCAAGCCCCTCCTTACCATCCGCCGCTTCTCCAACCACGGTAAAATCGCCGTCGCTTTCCAGAAAATCCCTGAGAATCGAACGTACCAAAGTGCTGTCATCTACAATTAGTGTTTTTATCACCGGCTTTACCTACCCTTCCCTGTCAGGAGATTCCGGGTATTCCCCGGCCAGAAGCATACGGGGAATAAGTATGGCCGGATCGATAAAAATATTCATCAAAGGACCGTGAAAGTTAATTCCCGAAAAGAAAGAAACCATATTACCCACCCCAAGTATGGCGGGCAGGGGCTGTATATCTTCCTGGCTAATTTCAACTTCTTTTTCTACTGCGGTTACCAGGAGTACATTCCGCCTATCCGTAAAACCGTCTTTCTCCATGGCCGCTTCCATAGAAAGGCCGCTGTTTTCCCCGCTCCCATCGCCAATAAGGGGAACCTGTTGAATTTGCGGTTTAAGGATAAAGCCATGCCGTATTTCCCGGTCCGTTTCTTTAAAAAAATGGGGAATTGAAAAATAGGTATGTTCATCCCGGTCCCGGTCTATTATCTGTTTTACCTCCCAGGGCACGGTGATGAGGGAAGAAACGGCGTATACCGGGACTCCCAGGGAAAAAGCACCAAAGGCGCACAAAAAAAACCGCATAAACGCCCCTAAACCCTGAATTCGCTTACCACCCGGCTGATAATCTGCCGGATATTGAGAACGAATACGTTGGTTTCATGCCATCCAAAGGAGGATTCGATGATATCGGTTGAGTCGTTTGTCTCGGTTCCCTGTTCGATCTTTAATAAATCAGACTGAGCCACATCGACAATGTCCACCACATCGTCGATCAGGAAGGCTATCTTTTCCACCGTCTCCTTCAGGACCACAACCTTGGATTGAGGGGTGGGAACTTTTTGTATCAAGAGGCCTATATCCACCAGGGCATAGGGCGCGGAATAGCGGTTTATGATTCCCATGACGTATTCCGGCACCAGCGGCAGGGGGTAGACCGTATCAAAGGCGGTAACTTCGCTGATTATCCGTGAGGGAAAGGTATAGAATTTCCCCAAAATCGTAAATACCAGGTATTTTTCTCCATTAAATACTTCCGATTCCCCGTTTTCTTCCGGCATAGGTCACCTCGGAATAAGTATACCATATTACAAAAAATCCATCTATCCTCTCTTACCTTAGTTCAGGGGTATACCACCATTCAATTAACTCAAAACAGCCTAGAAGGATATCTGCTTAAATAAGGCAATGGTACAGGAAGGTCTAAAAATAAAAATTTCTGACCGATTTTCGACTTTTGCTTATACTGTGTTGCAGAAACAAGGAGATGCGAAAATGAACAAAGAAACTACCTGTATACTCGACCATTGCAAAGAAATCATAACCCATTCCACCTATCATCCCCTGGATGCGACTTTTTTTGCCGATGCAGCAAAGGACCTTGCGGCTGTGGGTGATCTTTTTTCCATAACCCCAACCCAGGCGGCACTTTTTACCCTGCTCCTTGATGAATGCGGTGATGGAGCCACCTCTATCAATACTATTGCCGATAAAATTAAATGCGGCAGGATACAGTTCCTTAAATACCTTGACGATTTTGAAGCTTTGGAACAAAAACATCTTATCCGGTCTGAAAAAGACTGGGAGGACTTTTCAAGCGGACGAGGCGGCGGTTCCAGCTTTCCCTCATACTGTATTCCCCTGGATGTAATAAAGGCCCTCCGTGCAGGAAAGGAATACCGCTATGCCCCGTATAGCAGCCTTACGCCGGAAGAATTTTTTGAAACCGCCGGGGAACTTTTAGAATCCTTCAAGCGCTCCAATATTACCAAAAGCAGCCTGGAATCCGAGTTAAGAACCCTGTTTAATTCAAACCAAAAAATGAACTTTGTAAAGGGTATAAAAGCCCTGTCCATCAAAATATATTCCACCGTATTACTGCTTTTTTTCTGCTGCTCCTATATGGATGATCAGGAGAATATCTCCATTAAGGCTTTGCAGCCTTTTTTCAAGCCTTTAGGCCGCCGTATTCTGGTAACGAAATTCAAGAACCGCGATAATCAACTTTTTGAAGAGGGTCTTATCGAAAACGACTGTGATCGGGGTATGGCGGATACCGAATGTTATAAACTTACCCCAAAGGCTAAGGAGATTTTTCTCGCTGATATTAACCTGAAAGAAAAAAACAAAGGGGACCGGAACCTTATCAAAGCGGAAACGTTAAAACCCCGGGACCTGTTCTACGGTAAAAAAACAGAGCGGCGCATAAAGGAACTGGGGTCTTTATTGCGGGAAGAAAACTTTGCCGCCATAAAACAGCGGCTTGCGGAAAAGAACCTCCGTTCAGGCCTTACCTGCATTTTTACCGGCGCCCCCGGGACCGGCAAGACAGAAACGGTCTACTGTCTGGCCCGGGAGACCGGCCGGGACATCATGCTGGTAGACATATCGGAAACAAAAAGTATGTGGTTTGGGGAAAGCGAAAAACGGATCAAGGAAGTATTCAACCGTTACCATGGCCTGATCAAAGGCGGCGGTCTTACCCCCATCCTCTTTTTTAACGAGGCCGACGCCGTATTAGGCAAACGCCAGGAATTGGGCGAAGTCCGCCGGGGCCCTGCCCAAACTGAAAACGCTATTCAGAACATTATTTTACAGGAGATGGAGGACCTCGCCGGGGGTATCCTCATTGCCACCACCAACATGGCGGACAATCTGGACAAGGCCTTTGAACGCCGTTTTCTCTACAAAATTGAATTTGAAAAACCCGACCGGGCAAAAACCGCCATATGGAAAAGCAATCTCCCGGGCCTTACGGAGGATTATGCAGAAACCCTGGCCCGGCGCTTTGATTTTTCAGGGGGCCAGATAGAAAATATTATCCGCAAGGAAACCGTGTCCTCCCTGCTTTCGGGCATTGAAGCAGACCCGGAACGGCTTATCCGGTTCTGCGAAGAAGAAGTGATGGTAAAGGACAAAACAAGGACCATAGGATTTGGGGTGGAAGGGTGACCTTTTTAGATGAAATTAGGTATACTGCTTTGAGGAGGAAAAGGACCCATGGATGATGAATACGATGAAGAAGAAAATACCTACAAAACCATACTCACCATAAAAGAAGGGGATACCTCTGATTACAGCAGGCGGCAGGGAAAAGAAATTGTGGCCCTTAAATTTGCGCCGGGGATTAGCGCTATACGCGCCAATTTTTCGCATAACGAAATACGCTCCCTTACTATCCCCGATACGGTCACGGCGATAAGCCGCGGAGCATTTGCCAATAACCTGCTCACGGAATTGATACTGTCACACAAACTTTCCGTCATCGGCAGAAATACTTTTGCGGAAAACTTCCTCACGGCGCTCACCATACCGGAAGGCGTCGAAGGTATTGATATTGACGGGTTTAGAAAAAACCGATTGAACAAGGTCTCGCTTCCGTCAACCCTCAAATGGTTAGGGGACGGCGCTTTTTCTGAAAATCCGCTGGTCAGTATTACTTTGGGCTCTTTGGTAGAAGGGCGCGATGCGGATGGAACGCCAAACTCAATCCCGGCGGAAGAAACATTCGGCATATACGGACGGAGTTTCATTTCGTGCTACATAGAAACCGGCAGCGCTGCGGGAACCTACAGGTACAACGAAAGTACGGGGGTATGGAGTTATGGGCATTAAGTTTTTATCCCGGGAATATACTCCGCTGTTTATACCCTTTTTTTGTTCAGGTAGCGCCGCAGTTTGTCTAAAAGCACTGCATAATCCAGGGGCTTTCCCAAATGGTCATTCATGCCGGCCTCTATACACTTTTCTATATCTTCGCGGAATACATTTGCGGTCATTGCCACAATAGGCACAGCTGCGGCTGCGATGGGGAGAGCGCGGATACGGCGGGTAGCTTCAAATCCGTCCATTTTGGGCATCTGCACATCCATCAGTATCATGTCGTATTTTTCCGGATTGTTTTGAAACATCTCCACCGCTTTTTCTCCGTTTTCCGCAAAGTCTATAGCCAAGAGGGTGGGTTCCAAAAGGGCCGACACGATTTCCCGGTTAATTTCCACGTCTTCGGCAATAAGCGCCGTAAAACCTTCAAAGACGCCGGTGTCCGTCTGCATATCGGTCTCGGGTGTACCATTCTCATCAGCAGCAAGGGCATTCCCGCGCTCAAGCAGCACGATGAACGAAAATTCGGAGCCCTGTCCCAACTCTGCTTCCACACTGATTTCCCCACCCATCATTTCAACGATGTTTTTTGAAATGACAAGTCCAAGGCCGGTGCCGCCGTATTTGCGGGAGGTGTCGCTTTCGGCCTGCTGGAACGCATGAAACAGCCGGTCTTTCTGCTCAGTGCTTATACCAATACCCTCGTCCTTTACGCTCACCCGGATGCGGCAGCTGCCATTTTCCTCACCAAGCAAACGCGCTTCAAGGTAAATACCCCCGCCTTCCGGAGTGAATTTGACGGCGTTCCCCAAAAGGTTTGTCAGGACCTGGGAAAGGCGCTGATCATCCCCGCGCAAATTGCGGGGTATGGCCTCGTCAATGTGAACGGTCAAAACCTGTTTTTTTTCAGCAACCCGAAAATTGATCATATTGGTAATATTCCGAATCATCTTTTCAAAATCAAAATCCGCAGAGACAAGTTCGAGTTTGCCCGCCTCGATCTTTGACATATCAAGTATATCGTTGACCACCCCAAGAAGATGCCGGGAGGCGCCCTCAATTTTATTGAGGCAATCATCCTTCCGCAGCGAATCCGTGGAAGCCTTCGCGATGCTTGTCATGCCGATGATGGCGCCTATGGGCGTCCTGATTTCATGGCTCATGTTCGAGAGGAATTGGCTCTTCGCAATATTCGCCTGTTCTTTCGCAATAAACGCGTCGTTGATCGGCCTCGCAATTTTACGGGAAAGAAACCGGGATACAAATATTGCGACAAGGATAACCAGCAAAAGCAGGGCTGCCCAAATCACGGTAATAATCCTGATAGTTGAATCCACATTATCTGCGATGGATTTTGCCATTCGCAATACTTCTCCGCTGGTATTATTCGCCAGGCCGGCAATATCCTGCACCCGCAGTATATAGGCAAGGGTCCAGCCGGTCAGCTCTATGGGGGCCCACATGATATATGAATCAACTGGCTCACCATCCCTTCGCACCATGGCGCGTACCGTGCCAAAGGGTTCTGCCCGCATTTCTGCGATGAGGCTTTCCGCATCGTCCCCAAGAAAATCAGAAACGTCATATTCTTCCATATCGCCAAGGCCCGGGGCTGAAATGATTTTTGTATCGCCCTCGGTACTTTTCAGTAAAACGGCATAACCGTTTTCGCCTACCACGGTGGCCTGTATATTTTTATCCAAATTTTCAATTTTGATATCCAGACCGGTTACGCCCTTAAACGTACCGTCCTTCCCATAAAAGGGAGCCGAGATGGTAGTGGCAAGCCAGCGCCCCGCTGAATCCCGTTCGGCGTCGGAGATATAAAGGGCGCCTGAGTTTTTCGCGGCGGTGTACCAGTACCGCTCCCGCATGATAGGCAGCATATCGACGGGTATGTCCACTTTGAACGCCGCATCTTTATCGTATTGAATATTTATCCCCGAGGCTGTGGTAATAAACATGGTGGAGATATCGGGGTTTTTATCCATGATGAGAGCGAGCAGCCGCCCCGCATTGCCAAGCAGGTAGGTTTCCTCCAATAAGCCCGCGCGCTCCAAATCGCTTGCGTCAAACCGGCGATCTTTTTGCATGGTGGGATCGAAAAACCAATGGATCTGAAGCTGCCCCGGCGGGATATCCCGGTAATTAGGGACCGGAACAGGCTTAAAGGCGTCCGGCTCCTGATACATTTTCCCAATGGAGTCTTTTATCAGGACGATATCCCCGGCTATGTCTTCCAGATCATCGTTGATAGTCCGGGCATTTGAGCGGACAAGGCCGGAAGTATCGGCAATCCCCTGATCCAACAGGGATACCATGATGCTATCCGCCGCGATACGGCCTATATCAAACTTACCGTTGGATGTAGCGGCGCGGATGTTCACCAGCGCCACAATGACCAAAACGCCGCTGACAAGCAATGCCGCGACACAGGGGAAAAGTATGGCGTACAGCAGCCTGTTTTGTAACGAATTGTTATTCACGCGCCCTATTATCTCCCCACAAGAAATCGACCTAGGACATTTTGAGAAAAAACCGGAAATTACCGCCAAAAGTGAGCAAATAAGTAACTATTAAGTTTAGCACATGCAAAGTAAGGATGTAAAGCACCGCAAAATTAGGAAAATGAGATCAAAAAATAACTGTTTTTGACAGTTTTTCGACTTTTGCTTATACTGTATCATGCAGGTTGAAGAGCTCCGGAATTGGCCGGGTCGGTGGCTTCAACAGTGCAAAAGGCGGGAAGGATTCGTCCTTTCCAAAAGGGAAGGCTTCTCTTTTAGGAAGCTTTCCCTTTTTTTGAATTACATCATCCCCTTCCAGCCGGGAATAGCAATACCGCCCTTTTCAGCAGCGCCGAGATGCCGTAGGCGCCAAAAACGGAAACAAAGCGGTCCACGATATTAACCGGAAGACGGGCCAAAATCTCCATGGCGGGCAGGCTGAGCCCCTGCCGCAGGAGTCCTACCTTGAAGTAGGTTTCCGGGTGCGCGTCGGATATGGGGGATTGGAGGACCTGGTCTATAAATACCGCAATCAGCCCGCCCAGCACGCTCATGAGGATACACATGAAAAGGGCGAGCATGGACAACATGATGGCCACGGACAAAAAAGAGGATCCGGTGACTTGCAACGGAGTTTCCCGCGCAGGCGCGGATGTGCCGGGGAAAAGCCTGAGAGCGCCGCATTCCCGGGGGAAGCGGCGCATAAAAAATGCGGTAACCAGGGCGGAAGCGGCGCCGCAGATGACAAAGAGGTAATACCCCCAGAAGGGATAAAACCCTATGCCGTAAGCCGCCTGGGAAATGACGGCGGTAAGAAGCCCCGCCGCAGGGCCGCCTGAAAAGGTAACGCTTATGGTTAATACCGTATCGAGGTACAGCCTCTGGCCGAGAAAATCCGCAAAACGCCAAAGACCGTAATTCCCCGCCGCCCCGGCTATGCAGAGGATCGCGGTGACCATCACTCCGCCAAGGATCGTTTTTTTCATTGTAAAAAGTATACCACCCCTTTTTTATTTGTGATACACTTTTCTCATGTTCACCCTCGTGCGTCCGCGACGTCTCCCGTGCAGGCTTCCGGCTTTTTTTCTCCTGGTTTTTTCCCCGGCCCTATACGCCGTACCGCAGGAACAGGCTTCCGCCGGGATCATCCCCCTGATCGAGCAGTGGATGGATGTGGAACGGGCCTTCTACTCGGACGACGCTAGTCTCCCTTTGATATTCGCCGCATTCCGGGAAGATATGGAAAATTATATGCGCTCCCCCCTTTTCCGCCAGTATGCGGGGCTGCCTTCCGGGGATCAGAAGGAAACCATGGGTTCTCTTATCACTGACTTTGCCGAAGCCGCTGCCGCAGGGCGACGGGCGGAAGCGGAGACTGCTGCGGAAGGCATAGGGGCCGCCCTGGTGTTGTGGCAATATTTTGAAAGCTCCGTATCGGATGCAGTTTTTGCCCGGACCTATTTTTTATTCGCCGTTTTTATGCTGATCATCGGCGTCCTGATACTTGCCCTATGGCGCATACACCGGGACCTCCAGCATTCCCGCATACAGGAACAGGGGGCCGCCGCTTTTTCCCGGGCGGTGATCATTGCCCAGGAAACAGAACGGTCCCGGATTTCTATGGAACTGCACGATACGGTTTTACAGGATTTAGGACGGCTGAAACAGCTTACCGAAGAATGCGGTGGGGAAAGGCGCGGGCCCCTGCTTGCCATGGAGGGGAACATCATGAAGGTCCTCCGTTCGGTTTGCCAAACCATTATGCCCCCGGATTTCAGCCGCCTGGCCTTGGTGGATTCTCTCTACACCCTCTCTGTCAACTTCCAGGAACGGACCGGGATTCCCTGCCGGGTCGGCATAAGCGAGGGGCTCAGTATGGAAGGGCTCAATGCGGAACTACAGCTCCAGTGTTACCGCCTGGTTCAGGAGGCCTTCACCAATATTGAGAAACACGCCCATGCGGAAACAGCTTTCCTAACCCTGCAAAACGGGCGTTTGGGGGACCGGGCCAGCCTGCTTATCTGCGCAGCCGATGATGGCGTGGGTATGCAGGATACCGGCCATCCCCTGGACTATTCCCGCATGGGAATACGGGGAATGTATGAACGGATAACAATACTAAAAGGAACCCTTTCCTTCAACGGCGATCCCGGGCACGGCCTTACGGTGCGGATAGAGATACCCCTGGGGGAGGAACCATGAATACCCTTGTGCTAATCGACGACCACACCATGATGCGCCGCGGCCTGGCCGGCTATTTTACCCAGACCGGCCGCTGGCAGGTACTGGGTGAAGCGGGATCCCAGGAAGATGCGCTAACCCTTTTTGAAACCCTCTCCGCCGGCCCCCTGCCCGGGGTCATACTCCTGGATATCGATCTTCATGGTTCCTGGGGGCTCGATCTTATTCCCCGGCTCCGACAATATTACGAACAAAAACCCCCGGCGCTTATCTATTCTGTTTATGAGGACTACGCCCATGTAAAGGCCGCCATCCGCGCCGAAGCCGCAGGATATATGTGCAAGTCCCAGGGGGAAGCGGAATTGGAAATGGCCATGGATGCTGTTTTACAGGGGCGGATTTTCTTTGCCCCCCATCTGATCGTTAAGATGGACGCTGTCTCTGATATACTGCTCTGCCTCACCAAGCGGGAGCGGCAAATCTTCGACCTGGTCCAGCGTTCATACAGCAACCGCCAAATCGCCGAGGAACTTGCGGTCTCTGTGCGTACCATCGAAAACAGCCTGAGCATTATCTATGATAAGACCGGGGTTCCTGGCCGCAAGGAATTGGAAAAACTGTAACGAAGGGATCCCAAACAATGATGGAGTTCCGATGAAGGGCGAAAGAGCGCGGGTATCAACCAATTTTCATGAATTCCGCATGGGAAATATTGCGTCTAAAACACTGTACCGGAGTAGTCATCCCATAATAGACGCGGTAAAATTGACCGGGAAAGAACTTACGAGGCTAAAAAAAATACTGTCGATTAGTAGAAAATAGCCTTAACGCAATGCCCTTACGCACGTCTTATACGCATGGATTTTTCATGAAAGCTCACTCTGGACAAATAATTTCCTCAAAATATAGTATAAAAACTACCTAAATAAAGGAGATCATATAATGAGTAACATTGTTTTAAATGATCCGGAATTAGTCGCCAGAATCAGGATGCCTCTTCCCGGTAAATCTGTTGCCGCAAAAACCGTACCCATACTCTACACGGGTAATTATGATACAGCAAAGGCCTGCATGGTAAGTATTAACCCACAAGAATTTTACAATAGCAATGGATTAAAACCAAATCATCCAATTTCCCGTGCAACCTTGGGAAAAAAAGATAATGAAGAACTTGAGAAAGGAAAGGATGTTAAAAAAATTCTTGATTTTTGCGATAATTATTTTGTTAATTATTTGAAAGAGAATGGCAAGCCCCATCCGTTCTTTTATCAATTAGAAGATGTGCTAAAGGGATTTAATAAAAATAAACAATATTCATTTCAGGACGGAACTTGTGTACTTTTAGACTTGGTGCAATGGGACACACGGCCTTTATGGAGTAAGCTGCAAGCGTCGGCAAAGAAGGAACTTCTCAATTCAGATTCAAAATATCTGAAAAAGTTATTGGAGCGGCAAAATAATTTTGACTTCATGTTTTTAAACGGACGCAAAGTAATTGAAGCTCTAAAAGGTCAATATAATTTGGATTTAACTGAATATACTATACAGCTAAAAAAAGATTGTACTTTATTTTTTGGTACCTGGGGAAATACAAAAACCAAAATAATCGGTTGGAGCCGGTTTTTTGGCAGGTGGCAAATGGGCAAAGATGATTTTTCCCTTTTCCTGCCTGCATTGCATGAAAAATACAACAAGTGGCTTGAAACCCATGCCCGATAAACCCGCCGTAGAAAACACCGACCGCCTCTGTTCCGTGTACTGTCCGCAGTGCAAAAAAGTAACCGACAAAATTTCCTTTAACCTGCTGCGGGAAGCGGGAAAAGTGTCGGTACAATGCCCGGTCTGCGAAAATACAACCCTGCTGGAATATGACGGCAAACAGGCGGCAGTGTGGCATCGCAGCCAGGCCCTGGACGGGGTGATTGCGAAAGTGAAGGAAGCAAAGAAACCGGCAAAATAAATTCTTATACTAAGTGGAGAAAATGACATAACATCATTTAGCTGCGTATCCGATAGGCCATTAAATTAACGTCCGAGGAAGTTAAAATGTCAAGCGAAAAAACATATCAGGAGTGGTTTGCCGAGGCGAGCCAGGATTCGTTTGTACTGGCAAACATGCCCCCTTCGATGATAACACCGGAAATTTGCTTTGAGGCTTTAAAATGCCCCAGCCCATACAATGCATTAATGCGAACGCCCAAAAAATTATTAACCAGGGAATTCTGCCTTGCAGCCGCACAGAAAACAGGGGATACCCTGAATTATCTGAAACATATTAAAAAAACAGACCTTATGACACCGGAAATTTGTTTTGCCGCTGTTAATACCTACGGACGGGCATTGGAGCATGCGCCGGAAACGCAAAAAACGCCGGAACTCTGTCTTGCCGCTGTTCAACAAGATCCTTATGCGCTTCGATATGTACCGGAGCAATTAAAAACAAAGGAACTCTGCTTAGTTGCTTTTCAGAAAAATCATAACACGCTAAATTATATGCCGGAAAATTTCATCACTCCGGAATTATGCCTTATCGCAGTTAAAGAAAGCGGGTACCTGATTTTTAAAGACATACCGGAAAAATTTAAAACTGCGGAACTTTGTAAAAGCGCCGTAGAGCGGGATGGTGTTTCCCTTGAGTATGTGCCCGGTAAATTAAAAACTGCGGAACTCTGCCTTGCTGCGGTACAGAAAAACGGCAATGCCCTTAAAAGCGTACCGGAAAAGTTTAAAACACCGGAACTCTGCCTTATCGCAGTACAGAATAACAGCTCTGCCCTTAAAAGCGTACCGGAAAAATTTAAAACTGCGGAGTTGTGTTTTATTGCCGTACTGAACGACAACGCTGCCTTTCAAGAGGTGCCCCAGGCAATTAAAGCGCAGGTTCAACAGATGCTGAACGATACGCCGCCTGAAAAAGCCGCGCCCCAGGCGCCTCCAGCAGCAGCCGAAGAAAATGAAGCCCTTACAGACATCATTGATGAAATCAAGGCGCTTATCAACGGAGGGAATCCCCCAACCTATCTCATTCCCTATTTACAGCCATTAGCTGCGGAAGGGTATACGGAGATTCAGCAAATCCTGAACACACTGAATTCTTCAAAAACAAAGACAAAAGCTGCCGGATCGGATCTTTTTGATACCCTCGGATGGGCGTATCAATTTGCAGATGATAGTAATAACGCTATTGTTGTTTTCACCGAAGCTATCAAAATTGATCCGAAAAATTCCGATTTGTATTATGGACGCGGCTTCGGATACGAATACAAAGAAGATTATGCCAGCGCAATCGCGGATTACACACTAAGTTTACAGCTAAAGAGCGATAACGACGGTAGTTTATCCGGCCGCGGCAGATGTTATTACGAAACAGGTCAATTAAAAGAAGCCCTGGCGGATTTAACCAAGGCCTGTAAACTCGTTCCTGCCGATCAGTATTACAGAGAGCTATTGGAAATGGTAAAAGCCGCCCTTTAGGATAAGGCCGGACCGTTTGGGAAGAAGTGACGGATATGCTGAGATGGCAAGGAGTTAACTCCTAGTCATTTCAGCGTTTTTTGATCTTTTTAATGAAAATAACTCCTTGTATTATAAGGAGTTATAAACCTTCGGCTGTTTTATCAGATCTGTTTTGAACAAAATGCCCTGTTTTGCTTATACTGTGATACCAAAAAACAAGGACAAAGCGGTGGCGGATAATTCTTTTACGGTTACATTGTCAAACAGTATTAATGCGCAGGGCAGCAATTTCGATGTGGACTTTCTCGAAACCGGCGCTTTTTGGGATATGCTCGAAAAAAACGCCGATATATCCGCCTCAACAGCACGGCTCCTCCGGCTCTGTGTTGTGGCAGGGTTTCACCATAGGGTAAGCGCCGCCGGAAGCCGTACAGATTTACTGCTTATTGCCCGGGATCTGCAAAAAGACTTTTTTATAGCCCCTGATCCGGCGGAAGCTATACTTACCCTGCTTGTTTCCCTGCTCCGCCCCAATAATCCTGAGCTGCTGCCCGATACAGGGCCTGTTTATTCGTCAGGCATTGAGGACTTGCACCAGCTGCCCCCTCCGGGCAATGCGGCGCCGGAGGATGCCTTTCTTTTTGTAAAAGGAAAATCATTTATGATGGGTAAACCCGGCGGTTCCGGCTATGATCATTTAAAACCCCATAAAGTTACGGTAGGCTCCTTTTATATCTGCAAGTTTCCGGTAAGGCAGAATGATTATTACCAAATCATGCAGTTTAACCCCAGTTATCGTATCGGCGCGGCCTTGCCGGTAACCGGGGTAAGCTGGTATAATGCGGTGGATTACTGCAATAAACGCAGTATCATTGATGAGCTGCAGCCTGCATATCGTATTGATACCATGCCTGATCCGCAGAACATCCTTGCCTTTGATGCCAATAAGTGGACCGTTACCTGTAATGCCGAAGCTGACGGGTACAGGCTCCCCACAGACGCCGAATGGGAGTGCGCCTATTCGTTGTTTCAAACCGATGAATATACCCGTGAATGGTGCGGGGATCTGTGGCCAGTCAAGATCAACAGCTACCCTCAATTTGAGCGTACTTACCACAAGCCCCGGGAGGCATGGGACAAGAGCTGCGAATGCCCTTCCGGTGTTGGAGGAGGGCCTTATATCGGCAGTTTAGGTTTCCGCCTGGCAAGGACAGCTTATGAGCAGTAACATTCCTGCAATCGATACAATCAATAGCTTTGCGGCAATCCTTGGAGACCTTGTCCGCGATAAGGGCGCGGGGGTATTACACAGCCCGCAATTAAAGCCCCTGCTTTCCGACTACACCAGAAGGGAATATAAAAACGAGGCTCGTCTTTTTCTGCGTTTACAGGATTCACTTTGCGCTGAAAAAATAATGGCGGCCTCCCCTTCCGATCTGGACAGCGTTGCCCTCTCGCTGGTTCAGTTTTTGCAGGATGAATATGCGCTCTCAGAATTTGCCGCCTGTTTTATTATTGAGGCTTTGAGTTCAAGT
Source organism: Treponema primitia ZAS-1 (assembly GCF_000297095.1). NCBI lineage: Bacteria > Pseudomonadati > Spirochaetota > Spirochaetia > Treponematales > Treponemataceae > Treponema > Treponema primitia. Next base: position 89,580 of record NZ_AEEA01000040.1, read on the forward strand.
CTGCGTGGAGTGATACCCGCCTCCATCACTGCGACGCCCTCAAATTTGAAAAGCCAGGCAGCAGCACCGCTACTTGCAACGCAGTTTTCCGCGCATAGTTCTGTAAATGGCGGCTTTGTACAGATTGCCCCGGGATCATTTATTATGGGCGGAGATTTACCGGAGGTTCCTAAACACAGCGTTGCTGTAGGCGCTTTCGCCATTGCCCAATCTCCGGTAACACAAGCGGAGTTTTTTACGGTCATGGGATATAATCCAAGCTATAGCTACGGCGCGGATTTTCCTGTGGAGGGCCTTAGCTGGTACGAAGCGGTGGAATACTGTAACAGCCGCAGCGTATATGACGGCCTTACCCCTGTGTATATCATTGATAAAACAAAGGAAGCGCCGCCTCTGAGGGTACTCAGTTGGGGGGATGACCCCTTCAACTGGATTATCAGTGCCGACTCTTTCGCCGATGGCTACCGTCTGCCCTCGGAGGCTGAATGGGAGTATACCTGCCGCGCGGGTACGCTTACCGATTACAACACCGGCAATCAGACATTACCCCTTGGTGCAGCCTGTATGAAAAGCTGCTCCCCCGCTCCAGTGGGGAGTTTTCCTCCGAATAATTGGGGCTTATACGATATGCACGGTAACATCAATGAATGGTGCAGTAACCGTACTAATGACGGCCGCTGTTATTACCGGGGTGGCTCATACAGGGATAACCCAAATAGTATGCGCTCCTGGAAAAGGGGTGATCCCCAAAGGCCCTGGAGAACAGCCGCCCCGGCTTTTATATGGAGCGCCGATTACACCGACCCGCATGGCGGCTTTATAGGCCCTTACGGGATACGGCTGGTAAAAAACTAAAGAAAAATACAAGTTCACAAGAGGAGGTATGTGTTATGGAACAGAAAGATAAGGAAGAATACAAAAGATACCGGGATGCCCTGAAAAGAATCGGGCAAAAAAAGACTTTGGTCCTTATTGATTCCCACACCATGTTTCGGGAATTGTTTGTCTCCTGGCTGATAAAGACCGGAGAGCGTTTATGGCAGACCTATGATTTTTCATCGGGCAGCGAAAAATTAGCCGCCTTATTTGAAAAAAAGCCCCCGGATTATATTTTGCTCAGAATGGATTTCGATATGAAGGATGCTGTCGATTTCCTTTCCCTCCTTGAAAAGCAAAATACAAAAACACGCACCGTGGTTTATTCGGATTGTACCGATTATACCCATGTTCGGGCTGCGTATTATGGATCTTCCGGCGGTTTTTTTAGTACCAAAAATACTACAAAAGAGATCATTCTCTGTTTACAGACTATCAAATACAGTAAATACATAGACGTGAATAATGCGCAAAAAATGGCGGATGCTGCGGAAAAAGTAAAGTCTTTGCTCAAAAAAGAGCAGGAAGTATTCACCCTTGTACAACAGGGCTTTTCCAACGCCGAAATGGCGGCCCAGCTTGGCATCGGCAAACACAGTGTGGAAAATTATTTGAGCGCCTTATACACCAAGTTCGGTGTGGAGAGCCGCAAGGAACTGGAAAATTTGTGAAGGGAGAGAGAAAAATGAAAAAGAGCAGTATAAACGAAAAAGAATATCCTTCAGGCAAGACACTTAAAACCTGCGCCTTAAAAACAGTTAAGGTGGGAGAAAAACTCGGCGAAGGCGGACAGGGCGCGGTGTACCAGGTCAGTTACGACGGCAAGCCCAAGGCCCTTAAGTGGTATTTCAGCGGCAGGATAAGTTCGCCGAAGAAATTCTACGAAAATCTTGAGAACAATATTAAAAAAGGCGCCCCCAACGCTGCGTTTTTATGGCCCCTGGATATTACTGAACCAGGCGCCGGGGCCGTAAATAGCGACACCTTCGGCTATATAATGGATCTGCGGCCCGAGGAGTATAAAGACTTTTCGCGGTTTTTGCTGGCAAAGGAAAAATTCGCAAGCCTTACCGCCCTTACCAACACGGCCCTTCAAATTGTGGAAGCCTTTCGGGAACTGCACAATTCCGGCTACAGCTATCAGGATCTGAATGACGGTAATTTTTTTGTCAACCCGAAAACCGGGGATGTGCTTATCTGCGACAATGACAATGTGGCCGAGTACGGCAAGAACTTAGGTATCGCCGGTAAATGCCGCTACATCGCGCCGGAGATCGTACTGGGGAAAAGCCTGCCCAGCGTACACACCGATAAATTTTCCCTTGCGGTGGTACTGTTTCTGCTCCTTATGTACAATCACCCCCTGGAAGGGAAAAAGGCATTCCCGCCCTGTATGACCGAGGCGTTGGAACAAAAAATTTACGGCGAAGAACCGGTGTTCATTTTTGACAGCGAGGATGATTCAAACGCTCCCCTGCCGGGGATCAACAACAATGCGATAAAACGCTGGCCCCTGTATCCGGCATATATACGCGAAAAATTTTGTGAGGCCTTTAGCAAGAAAGCATTAGGCGATCCTTCATTCAGGGTTATCGAAAAGGACTGGCTCAAGGTCTTTATCCGTCTGCGCAGCGAAATTTACAAGTGCGATACCTGCGGCAATGTCTTTTTTGCCGATCCGGTCAAAAGCAGCTATTGCCCTGACTGCCATACGGAGCATCTTTTCCAGCGGCGTATCGAATTGCCCAAATGGAATATCGCGGTTCACAAACGTACACGCCTGTACGCCTGCCATACTGAATTGGACAGCGATGATTTTAAGACCCTTACTGCAGAAATAACCATGAACGAAAGCGGGGGGTTTGAACTGAAAAACCTTTCAAAAAAAACATGGCTTGTGATAGATGCGAAGGGTAAACAAGTATCAAAGGGTATGAATAAAACCGTACCCATGGAAAAGGGAACACAAATTGTCTTTGGCAATGTTACCGCAGTAATTTTATAGGAGGATCTGAAAAATGGGCTTAAATGACGCGGTGGAAGCGATTCCACGAAAAACAATGGTGCTGTTCTTTCTGATAGACACATCGGGAAGTATGTCGGGGTCGAAAATCGGCGCGGTAAATGCCGCCATCGAAGAAGTTCTGCCGGAATTACGGGATCTTTCCGCTTCCAATGCCGACGCGGAGGTCAAAATAGCGGTCCTGGAGTTTAACAATGTCGCCCTGTGGATTACCAAAGACAATCCCGTCAAGGTTGATGATTTCCGCTGGACCTACCTTGATGCGGTCGGTACTACCTGCCTGGGCGATGCCTGTCGCCAGTTGAACGATAAGCTTTCGACCAAGTCATTTATGCGCGAGGCTTCCGGTTCCTTTGCGCCGGCAATTTTCCTGCTTTCCGATGGAGAACCCACGGACAACTTTAACGGTGGCCTTGCGGCATTACAGAAAAACAACTGGTTCCAGGCGGCAATCAAAGTAGCCGTCGCCATAGGGGACGACGCCAACAAGACTGTATTGGCGAAATTTACCGGATCCATGGAATCGGTGCTGGAAGTACACAACACGGCAATGCTCCGCAAAATGATACGTTTTGTGAGCGTACGATCTTCCCAGATTGCGAGCAAAAGTGTGCAAATAAAAACGGCAACGCAAACTCCAACGGCAACGGCAGCTCAGACGGCGGCTTTAGGCGCGGCTTCAAACGTACCGTCCGCTCCTGTTTCGCCTGCCCCCCAGTCCCCGGCAGAAACCGGCGCCAAGCAGCAGGATTTGAACCAGCAGCTTAAGGAAATTGCGGCAGAAGCGGTAAATGCCGGTGATGAGGAATGGTGAAAAAATTGCTACGCAATTTTTTCTTGGAGTTTGCGGAGCAAACTCCACAGGGGGGTTTACAATGATGTACCAGGCCTTTAGCTGTTCAGTCACCGGGGCAAGCCACGCAAAAAGCGGCAAACCTTGCCAGGATTATTCGCTGCATTATGCGGACAAAAATGTTGCCATTGCCGTTGTCGCCGATGGGCACGGCAGCGACGCGCATTTTCGCAGCGACCGGGGCGCCCGTTTTGCCTGTGAATGCGCCGTCAAGCTCATAGCCGCGTTTGCGGAAAAATACGGCGGGAATTTAGGTGAATCGGAACTACCGGAGCTGGCACGGTGCATCGCCTGTGAATGGGATAAACGAGTTACCGAGGATTGGGAAGAAGATCCGCCCGGTACATTAAATAAAGAACAGGTATCAGGGGATTCAGAGAACCATGAAGGTTCTAAGAATCCCAAGGATCTTCTGGATCCTCGCGAAGCCTATGGCTCAACGCTTATCGCGGCGGCGGTAACCCGTAGCGGCTGGTTCGGCCTGCAAATCGGCGATGGTAAATGCGCGGTTCGTTACACTGACGGCGATTTTATGCAGCCCATTCCCTGGGACGAAAAATGCTTTCTCAATGTAACGACTTCCCTGTGTGATACTGATCCGGGTTCAGAATTCCGGTTTTATGCAAGCCGCGAAATTCCTGCCGCACTGTTTATTGGTACTGACGGTGTGGATAATTCGTATCCGGTTCATGAAAACGAAAAACATCTGAACGGGTTATACAGCATTATTGCGGATAATTTTGCCAGGGAAGGTTTTAAAAAAGGATTAGTGGAACTGCGCGATTTTTTGCCTATTCTTACACAAAAAGGCAGCGGGGATGATGTGTCCATTGCCGGCATAATGAGGGTAAACCCCTAAGGAGGATAGTATGGCAAGAGGCTTAACTTTTTTAATACAGGGAATGTCATACAGCGCAGCGCCTGAAAAAATTGACCGAAAAAAACTCTACGGTAGACAGGAGACCCAGGCTGTTGCCGGAGACGGTAGTGTTTGTTCACTTGTTTCGATGGATGAAATCAGTGGATTGATCCTGTCCAAAGGCGGCATAGGCATGGGAAACCTGTCATCCGCAGGGGAGTGGGCGGAACGTTCAACACTGAAAACGGTCGCCCTTGACGGCAGTGAACTTGGCTTACACAAATCCAGCTATGACGGATCAATTACGATAGAACAAACAGTTACCCCGGAAGCATTTCTCAATCATACAATTAAGGCAATTTACAAACTTCCGGTTCCGCCTGAATGTATCGCGGCGGTGGGGAAAAGCATTTATACATTTCCCTACAATTACCGTGATTCTTATGAACAGGAGACCGCATTCCTGCTTGTATCAAACAACACGCTTTTTATGCTCACCGGTTACGAAGCCTCATTTGCCATGCTCACACTGGAACAAAATGCCGCGCTTGTGGACATGGAAACCGAAGATATTGACGAAGAATCGGACAGCGAAATTGATTTTTCATTCCGGTAAAGGAAAACTATATGCGTTTAATCAATATTACCAACGAAAAGCAGCGTGACGCAAAGGTAGCCCTGGAGCCTTTCCCGGACCGGCAGCGCACCAAACTGGTGATGGCCGACGGCACGGAAAAACAAAGCGTCCAGTTTATTAAAACAACAACAAGTTGCGATGCCCTCCTTTCCCAACACGGCTCACTTGACGCTGTGGGGGAAGCCCTCATTTCAGGGGATGGCGAAATAGATTTTGAACAGGTGGGCCGATTTCTACACAAAACGGTTAAACTCTATGTACATACAAACGGCGATATGGCTTACACGTTTAACCTTGTGCAAACCCTGTTCAATAAAGCGGGTGAGGAAATAGAACGACGGAATCTCTCAAAACAGGCGGCAAATATTGTGTCGGAAATCCCCATACGCTGGACGGGGAAACAGATCCCCAAGGACGAAGCTATCCGGCGTTTTGTGTTTACCCGCAATTACCAACTGCGCCATACTTCGGGTCTGAGTTACGATTTCCTGTTCGATATGGCAAAGCAATTACACACACAAAATTCACTGCTCCTGGTTGGGGGCGGCAAATCCGGCACGGAACCTATTGTGCTCAGTCTGGGCGGTACGCCCTATCGAGGTTTTTTAGAAGGGCGTGTAGAGGGTGAATCCGCCGGAAGCGCATATTGCCTCATTCTGCATTTGAGTAATATGGAATTAAAGGATATATAGCCCATGTCATTACTTAATTTGACCGAAGCATTACCGCGTAAAAGTACGGTTATTTTTCTCATTATTGATACGTGTATGCCCGATCTTAAGAGGAATATCCTGGAAGCGGCTATCACCCAATTACAATCCGGTCTACACGACCTTTCTGGGAACAGCAGCGAAACCTGCATTGAGACAGATTTACTGTACTATGAAGGAGAGCAGGAGTTTTCTGCAATGTGTGATACCCTACGGGGCAAACTTTCCACAAAAACTTTTTTGAAAAACCCCCAGGGCTATTATCCGCCGGTGATCGTACTTTTTTCTGCGGGAAGTTCCAATTCCGGTAACTTCGTTAAAACCGAATCGGCCCTGGTAAAACTCCACGCAAACAACTGGTGGAAAGCTGCCGATGTTTCGGCGGTGGCAATAGGCAAGGCAAGTGATCGCGGACTCCTCGTTCACTGGACCGGCAATACCGAACTGGTACTTGACGCGAATACCCCTTCGTCTCTGGAACGCATCGTAGGGTCGATTAACGCACCGCGCTTTTCCCGGGTTTTCGCTGCCGTTGATAGTTGTGAAGAGGAAACGCAGCCGCAAAACAATGATGTGTTGTCGCCAAAGACGGAGGAAGATAAACACCTTGACTACAGGTGCGATCAGACCGTACCGGCTGAATATTCACAGCAGGCAGTAAATTACAAAAAGAATATATCGAAAAACTTTGTACCCCTTAATCCTTCCCAGATAGGGGATAGGCTTTATGGGAGCGAATTTTTTGTAACCAGGAAATACGATGGCCTCTTAACCCTGCTCTTTTGGGAAAATGGCGGCGAAACAGGGGGCGGAAAACTCACCCTTGTTAATTCAAGCGGCAAAACGCTGGACTCCTCTTTACCCTGTGCCGCTGCAGCCGTATCTTGCTTTAGAAGATCGAAAATACAGAGCGCCATAATTGCCGCGGAACTGTACACCGACGAATCAGACGGCAGAACAAGGGTGACAGACACCTTATCGGCGTTAGCGAAAAAGGGCGATCACAGCCGCCTCCGGCTTGCGCCGTTTGATATTGTGTCCATTGATGGCGTCCAATGGCAGGGAGAAAACTACGGCAAAACCCATGCGCAGCTAGGATACATCTTTACTGATACACAGTTCGCAGGTCCCGTCAGGTGTACGGTTTGCCATAACAAATTTGAGGTGCAAAGTATATTTGCCGAGTGGGTTGAAGGTGAAGGCAGCGAAGGGCTTGTGGTACGAACCGGTAAAAACGGCCTTTACAAGATAAAGCCCCGTCAAACCATAGACGCCGCAGTGGTGGGCTTTTCCGAAGTAGACGGCGGGGGCGCGGTACGGAGTCTGCTCTACGCGCTTATGAAAACCGAAAACGGCGAAGCGGGGCAATACCAAATAATAGGGCGTACCGGAAATGGTTTGACAACTGAACAGAAGAAGTCCCTTTACAGCTGCCTTATGGCGCAAAAAATCCCGTCGAATTATGTGGAGGTTGATTCAAATCATGCGGCGTTCCACCTTGTTAAACCCGAATTGGTGGTAGAACTTTCGGTTAATGATGTACTCACCGAAAATGCCGCAGGGCTTATCCGGAATCCCCTGCTTGCTTTACAGGGAAGCGGCCTGAACAAAATCGGCGCCGCCCCCGGTTATAGTTTTGTATCCGCAGTTATTGAACGGTTCCGGGACGATAAAACAGTAAACCCCGTTGATGTGCGCCTGTCCCAATTTTCGGTACAGGCCGAATTGTCCTCAGCGGCTATGCCGGTAGTGCCCGCCAAAATTGCGCCTTCTAAAGTACTGTTCCGGCGGGTATATAAAAAGGAAGCTTCCCCTATGATGGTGCAAAAATATGTGGTATGGTGTACAAATAAAGGGGAAACCCCTCGAAATATCAATTCCGTGGGAAATAAGGATTATCCGTCCTTTGTTTTTTCGTATACCAATTTTAGCGCAGGCCGTGCGGAACCCCTGGCCATCGAGGTGCGTGTCTCGGAAAGCAAGGAACAAATCATGGATCTATGCCGGCGCTGTATCGAAAAAGAGGTAAAGACCGGATGGGTGCAGATTGTGTAATATACAGGGAATAGGAGTTTATCCATGAACCTCTCCAAAAGCCGTTATTGTCAGGGCCTTCAATGCCCCAAAATCCTCTGGATGAAAGAAAATAAACCGGATGAATATAACGATGAAGTGATGAATGAGGCAATACTGAAAACCGGCAATGAAGTCGGCGATCTGGCAATGGGCTATTTTGGCGAATTTGCCGAAGTGGCCTACAACGCCGATAAATCCCGCATGATTTCCGATACCGAAAAACTGCTTGCGGAAGGACATACGGTACTATGCGAAGCATCTTTTTCGTATAAGGGCAATTTCTGTTCCGTTGATATTTTGCGGAAATTCAAAAATGCCGTTGAAATAGTCGAGGTCAAAAGTTCTACGGAAATAAAACCCGTATATATTGATGATATGGCCTTTCAATATTATGTACTCTCAGGATGCGGCCTCGGAGTCAAAAAAATATCCCTCATGCATATCAACAACCGGTATGTCAGACAGGGAAACCTGGATCTCAAAAAACTTTTCACCATAGAGGATTGTACACCGGAAGTTATTGCAAAGCAAAAGGACATGGAAAAACAGATAGCGGACATCAAGCTAATCGCCGGGCAGAAACAGGAACCGGTCATCGGCATAGGCCCCCATTGCGGCGATCCCTATCTCTGCGGATATACGGACTATTGCTGGCGGCACATCCCGGATAAAAGCGTTTTTACCATTGCCCGTTTACCGGGGAAAAAGAAGTTCGATTATTATGATCGGGGAATAATCAGCTTTGATGATATTCTAAAAAGCGGCGTATCCCTCTCGGAAAAGCAACAGCGGCAGCTTGAATCTGAAGCGAAGCAGCTCCCGCCGCGTATTGACACAGAAAAGATACGCGCCTTTCTGGATACCCTGAGTTGCCCCCTCTATTTCCTGGACTTTGAAACCTTCATGCCCGCGCTCCCCCCCTTTGACGGCTGCAGGCCCTATATGCAAATTCCCTTTCAATATTCCCTGCATATCCTTAAAAGCCCTGCCGCGGAATTGGAACACCGTGAATTCCTTGCGCAGGAGGGAACCGACCCCAGGCGCCCCCTGGCGGAGGCCCTCTGTAAGGACATACCCCGGACAGTCTGTACCCTGGCGTATAACATGGGCTTTGAAAAGATGGTGATTGCAAACCTTGCCGAACTGTTCCCCGATTTATCCAAACAGTTACTTGCCATACGGCGGCATATTAAGGACCTGATGACCCCGTTTCAATCCCATGCCTATTACCGCCGTGAGTTTGAAGGCTCCTATTCAATTAAAGCCGTCCTCCCCGCCCTGTTCCCCGATGATCCCGAATTGGATTACCACGGTCTTGACCTAATCCAAAACGGCGGTGATGCCATGAATGCTTTCCTGGGTCTGGAGAAGAAAGAAAGCCGGGAAATCGCCGCAATACGCCAGGCCCTCATTGCCTACTGCCGCCTTGATACCCTGGCAATGGTAAAAATATGGGAGTATTTGAAAAGCCTTGTGTAATCTCTCGAAATACCCCTTGCACAATGAAGAAGGGGCGGGGTATGTACCCCTTGGACGGAACCAACATACCCCGCCGCAGAGCGCGCAAAGCGACGGAGTATGTTGTTCTGTAAGAAAATTGCGGACCTAAGATCCAATTTGACCGGTGGCAGTTGGGGCTAAAACCCCACTATTTCCTTATATCACAAGGAATTATCTAATGAGCCGCGCCTGATTCGAACAGGCGACCCACGCCTTAAAAGGGCGTTGCTCTACCTACTGAGCTAGCGGCCCGGGTCAAAGTACTGTATCCGAATATACAAGTAAAAGTCAAGACTTCAGTTCCGCAATTGCGTCAAAATGGGGTTCCACCGGTTCCAGGGGCCCCAGTATCCTGCACCGGAGAACGGTTCCCGGCGGCGGAAGGGGCTGTCCCGGCTGCAGGGGGAGGCGTAGTTTGAGGTAATTTTCCGATAGGGCGCTTATTGCATCTCCTTGTCGGCCATCTTCGGCTATGGCCTCCACGGTTTTCCCGGCCCAGCGGCTGATATAGGCGGCCCGCCCCTGCCGCCCCAGATTGATGAGGGATTCCACCCGGCTTACCGCTTCCCGTTCCGGAACGCTTTCCGTAAAGTTCCAGGCCTCAGTCCCGGGACGCCGGGAATAGGGGAAGGCGTGGATCCAGGCGAAACCGGCGCGGCGGCAGAGTTCGTGGGTCTTGGCAAATTCTTCGGGGGTTTCGCCGGGGAAACCGGTGATGATATCACAGGCCAGGAACGGGTCTTCCCGCAGGGCCCGCAGGCAACGGACGGCGTTTTCCACGGTTTCCGGACCATAGTTACGGCGCATACGCTCCAGGATTTGCGGGCTGCCGGACTGAATCGACAGGTGAAAATGGGGGCGGATACGCTGGTTGGACAGGACCCGGAGAAAGGGCTCGGTCATACCGTCGGGTTCAAGGGAGGAAAGCCGCAGGGCTATGGTTTGGGTATTTGCCAGGAGATATTCCAGGATGCCCCCCAGATCCAGGCCGGAGGAACGATACTGGTTAAGATTTACCCCGGTGAGTACCGCTTCCCCGTGGCCGGCGTTCTCCAGCGCCCGCAGCCGGGACAGGAGGGTTTCCGCATCCAGGCTTACGCTGGGACCGCGGGCCAGGCTTACCCGGCAGTAGGAGCAGGCATGGTTACAACCATCCTGAATCTTCATGAAAGGCCGGGAGTGGAAGGAAAGGTCCGTTACGTTAAACCGAAAGGGATCCCCGGGATCCATGCCCCCGGAGTCCGGGGGCGCCACTGCCCTACCCGGCTCCAGGTACCGTTCCAGGGCTTGGGACAGGCTGCCGTCAGGCGTATCCCGTAAATACCGGGGCAGGTCCAGGAGGAGGGTCTTGCGGTCACCGGTAAGCACAAAGAGGCGCCGAAGCTCCCCTTCCTCCAGGGCGGCAATAGCATCAGCCTCTACCTGAGCATAGCAGCCGGTGACGATGATACAGGAACGGGGGTTATCCTTTAACGCTTTGCGGATGAGCCGCCGGGCCTTTTGCTCCGACTTGGAGGTAACCGTACAGGTATTGATCACCAGGATGTCCGCGAAATCCCCGGCGCTTACGGAAAAACCTTCACGGCTAAAGGCTTCGGCTATGGATTCACCTTCGATCTGATTTAACTTACAGCCCAGGGTTTGGATGGAGGCGGATACCATTGTTTCTAGCGGATAGTTATGGCCGCCAGGGCCTGCCGGGTACGTTCCAACCCGCGGCGGGCATCGGCATACTGGGCATTCAGGAGAAGGGCCCGCTCATAGGCGCGGATCGCTTCCTGCAGTTCCCTGGCGTTTTCCCGGCCGGCATTTTCCCGGGCATAGGCCAAACGGGTCCACCAGACGGCGTTTCCCGGCACATAGTGCACCGCCGTTGACAGGGCAATATCCGCATGCCGGAAACGGCCCAGACGGATATAGATCTCCCCGATAAAATAATAGACCATATCAATACGGCCCCCCTCGGGGGCGAGGTTGACATACTCCTGAAAATATTCCAGGGCATCCTTGTTACTACCCTGATAGTAGCCGATTTCCCCCAGAATTTCGACGATCCTTGGGTCGTAACGGCTAAGATTCCGGCCCCGCCGGGCGTAATTCAGGGCTTCCTCGTACCGGCCAAGGCTGATAAGGCTCCAGCAGAGCACTACATGGGACTCCAGATTGTTAGGATCTACCCTTAATTCGCTTCTGCAGATGGTAACGGCGGATTCATAATTGCGATTCCGGTATTCAACCAGTGCATCGGGCTGATTTTGTGCAAACCCACGCCCCAAGGGGAAAATGAGAAACAAAAACATCCCCCCACAGAAAAAAAGACCCTTCTTCATTCCCATCTATTCCGTATTATCCCGTTTTTCCATGGTACACCGGCCATTAAACACACAACCGGTATCCATAAAGATATCCGGGGCGGTGACATTGCCGTTCAGTTTTCCGGTTACCGAAACCTCCACCCTTTCCGAAGCGGTGACATCCCCCGTAACAGACCCGCGGATTATCACCCGGGGGGCGTTGATATTCGCCTCCACCACGGCGTCCTCATCAACCACCAAAAGACCCCGGGCTTCTATTTCTCCGGAAAGCTTCCCCCGGATCAGAAAGGGTTTTTCAAAGTTGAGGGTACCGGAAAAATCGATATCCTCGGATAAAATCGTATCAAAATCTTCATCTTCCAGTACGTCGTTGTGAACATCGGTCATTGATAAGCTCCAATTATTAATAATTACCGTTGATTGCCTTCCCGTCAATAGGCCTGGAAAGGAATACACACGGACATAATAAGAATCACCCATTAATTAGTTGGTGTGGTCCGTGGTTATTCCTAATTCCTCTCCGTCCCCTTGCGTGTTCCCCCTATACAAGGTATGCTAAATACAATGTTTTTTAATTAATGTAACCTAAAGGAGAAAAATATGGACTTTGTAAACGACATGCGGCAGAAGGCGAAGGCCCTGCAAAAACGGCTGGTATTAGCCGAAGGAACTGAACCCCGGACAATCCGGGCCGCCCGGGTCATCCTGGATGAAAAGCTGGCCGCTTCGGTAACCCTGGTGGGCAAAGAATCGGAGATTCAGACCGTGGCCGAAAAGGAAGGGGTCAATTTAGGGGGTATTAACATCATCAATCCCCAGGTTTCACCCCTGGCAGGAAAATATGCCCAGGAATATTACAATCTGCGGAAGCATAAGGGCATGACTGAGGAGCAGGCGAAGAAGGATATGACCCATTTCCTGCGCTGGGGGGCCATGATGGTCCACCTGGGTGATGCGGACGCCATGGTTGCGGGCGCGGAAAGCGCCACCGCGGATGTGCTCCGGGCAGGGCTTGCCATTATCGGCACCATTCCCGGCTCCAAGACCGCTTCCTCCTGCTTTGTGGTGCAAACCACCGACAAGGCCTGGGGTGTGGACGGTACCCTGATTTTCTCTGACTGCGCGGTAGTTCCGGACCCCACGGCGGAACAGCTGGCGGATATCGCCGTAAGCGCCTCCCAGTCCTGTAAGGAATTCCTCGGGGTTGACGCGGTGGTGGCCCTGCTCTCCTTCTCCACCAAGGGTTCCGGCGGGGATCACCCCAATGTACTCAAGGTAAAGACAGCCCTGGACCTGGCAAAAGCCAAGGCCCCTAACTTGATAATTGACGGTGAGATCCAGGCCGATGCAGCCCTGGTTCCCGCGGTAACCGATAAAAAAGCCCCGGGCAGCCCTATCAAAGGCAAGGTGAACACCCTGGTATTCCCCGACCTTGGGGCCGGCAACATCGGCTACAAACTGGTACAGCGTCTGGGCAAGGCTGAAGCCTTCGGGCCCTTCCTCCAGGGTTTCGCCAAACCGATCAGCGATCTTTCACGGGGCGCCTCGGTGGAGGACATTGTGGTAACCTCTGCGGTTACTTTAGCCCGGGCGAAGTAATTAGAAAAGAAGCTAAATAAGCGAAAAGAAATTAAAGAAGGCCGGCTTGGACTGATGTCCGGGCCGGCTTTCTTATTCCAGGGCGTTCTCTATGGCCTTTAGAATAGCTTTGCTGCTCCCCGTGGCGCCGCTTACGGCGTCTACCGTCAGGCTCTGTTTTGCCAGAACCGTTTCGGTGATTTTTTCAGCTTTTTTTCCAAGGCCGTTAAAATGTTTAATAATGGTTATGTTTGTTAAGGTTTTATCCTTTACTTCCACGTCCAGGACAACCGACACCGGGCGTATTTTATACTGCCCCCGGTATATGCCATCCTCTTTCCACTGCAAATCCGGCATAACGGCCTGTATTGTATCAAACCTGCTGGCGCATCCGCTCAGGGACACAACTAGTAACACAAGAATCACGCCCATGGCGCCCGTCAATTTCTTCATACTATTCCTCCTTATTCCTTTTCCGCTTGAATCTGCGCCGCCGCAAGTATAGCTGCGGGCACCGCGTATGGCGAGCATGACACATAATTTATGCCCGTGTCCATGCAAAACCGGATCGCCGCCGGGTCGGCGCCCTGCTCGCCGCAGAGTCCGCAGACCAGATCAGGCCGGGTAAGGCGGCCGCGATCCACCGCCAGGGCGATGAGCTCCTGAACCCGTTCGTCCAGCACACGAAAGGGATTGCCCTCCAGAAGATCATAGTGGGAATAGGCGGGTAAAAAGGCGGCGGCATCGTCCCGGGAAAGGCCCAGGGTGGTTTGGGTCAGGTCGTTTGTGCCAAAGCTGAAAAACTGCGCGTACCTGGCAATATCTCCGGCCCCCAGCGCCGCGGCGGGCAGCTCGATCATGGCGCCGATAGGGCAGTTCCGGAATTCCTCAATATCCGCAATTCCCGCGTAGCCTGCCCCCTCCACCCGCTTGCCGTAGGCGATGAGCTTTAGCTCCGCTGCGTTCATCACCAGGGGGACCATGATCTCCGGCCGGACATCCAGCTTCTCATCCTGTATTTTATGGACCGCCTCAAAGATGGCCCGAACCTGCATGGCGTATATTTCCGGATAGCTTACGGCGATGCGGCAGCCCCGGTGTCCGAGCATGGGGTTACATTCCCGCAGCGTTTCTATCCGTGCCAGGATTTCATCCCTGGTTACCACTGTTTCTCCGGAAGCTGAGATGTGGTCAATATACGATGTAATATCAGCATCGCTGCGGGGCATGAATTCGTGGAGGGGGGCGTCCAGGAGCCGGATGGTGACGTGCTTTCCCGCCATGATCTTGAAGATGCGGTAAAAATCATCACCCTGCATTGCCCGGAGCTTTTCCAGGGCCTTGTCCCGCGCCCCGCCGGATTCGGAGAGGATCAGCTCACGGAAGGTGTTGATCCGTTCTGGTTTGAAAAACATGTGTTCCGTGCGGCAGAGACCGATACCCTCGGCGCCAAGGGACAGCGCCTTTTCCGCGTCTTCGGGGGTCTCCGCGTTTGCCCGGATTTGGAAATTCTTTGTAAGCCCCTTAGCCAGGGCGATAAAATCAAGGAGGGCGGATCCGGTAATATTCGGTTCGGAAATTTCCGCAATCCCCTGGTATACCGAAGATTCCGCGTCATAGGGGACATCCAGGGTGATGGGGTCACCTTCGCTAAAACTCAGGCTGCCCAGAATCGCTGTTTTATCAGTAATACTGATCTCCGGCGCCACCAGGGATACCTTACCGTACTGGCGGGCCACCACCGAGGCATGGGCTGCATAGCCGCCCTGGGCAGTGAGAACACCGGCGGCGGCCTCAATGCCCTTTACATCCCCCGCAAATGCGGCCGGCAGGACCAGGATACACCGGGTATCCTCACCCCGCTGCCGGGCGAGCGCCTTGGCTTCCAGGAGGGCATCGGCGCTGAAATAGACCCTGCCCGCCGCCGCACCGGGCGCGCCGGAAATACCGCCGGTCCATTTCGGCAGCCCTTCTGCGCGGGAAACTTCGTTGCAAGTAGCGCGGGAAACTTCGTTGCAAGTAGCGCGGGAAACTTCGTTGCAAGTCATACTTTGGGCGTTTATACGCGGATGGAGAATTTCGTTTAACCGCGAAAGGTCCAGGGCTTTAACCGCGCCGGCCGCGTCCAAGGTTCCCCGTTTCACCTTATCCAGCAGAAACTTTATTTCATCCTCCGCTGTTTTTCTGCTATTTAGAATAATTTTAAGACCCCCTTCTCCGGGCTTTCCAGAAAGGGCTCAAATTTGCTGCTTGACCCCTGGGCTAAATAGCGCCGCAGCCTGGCCACATCCCGAATATCACTTCCGGATACGGCAAATTGGATTGAACCGCCATGCTTAACCTTACCCCAGGTGAACAGGGAATTGATATCCAGGATAGGCTCGTCCCCGTAATAAACATGTACCTTGAGCGTGGGATATTTGGCGTTGTAACTCTGTATAATTCTCTTCCAGGCTTCCACATTGCCGTTGTGGAAAAGCTCATTGGTAACCGCCACGGAGTAAAGGGGGGTCATCTTTACGCGGGGAACTCTCCGACTAAAGTCGGCGCTGCAAGTAACGGGGTTCCCGCCGGCTGTATACAACTCCGGGGGTATGTCCGGCTGGCTGCCGCTGAAAAGGGCGATGGCCGTCTCCGCCGCCTTTAAACAAAGCCCCTGGGGGAGATCCCGGATGGCATTGCCGGCGTAGACCGTAAGGAGTTCCCGGGGACGGACCTTTCCCAGGGCGGTAAGCTGTGCAGCGTTTTTAGGATTGGCTATCAGGAGAAAGCGGGGATCATGGAAGGCGGCAACCAAATCCACGGCCTCCCATTGGGCGAATTCAGCGGCCAGGGCCGGAAGATCGACGGCTATGGCGGCGGGGTTTGCAGAAAGGGCTTGGTATCCCAGCTTGTCCATAAGGAGCGAGCGCAGGAGTGGAAGGACATTGGCGCCGGAAAAATCTCTATACTCCGGCTCCCGGAGTATATCCGAGAGGTTTTCGCCGGTTTCCAGGGTTTCTAAAATCTTAACCGTCTTTTTGATATACCGTACCGCAGAATTAAACCCGGATCTGGTGGATAAAAGCCCCAGGCCGGTTTTTTCTTGTATCATCCTTAAAACTTCCTATGAATAAGCAAAAAAGTAAAGTCTTTTTCGATTTTTCCTCTTCCTTTACTGTTTATAATTTTGTAGTATGATAAAATAGCGGGAAAGGGAGGATTTTTCGTGCCAGATCCCCGGCAAAAAATACTGGATTTTATCACTAAAAACACTCATTTTGTTCTCACCACCCATGATCCGGCGGATGCGGATGGTATTGGGGCAGAGATTGCCATGGTCCATATTTTGCGAAAACTCCATAAGGAGGTACAGGCGCTCAATGCTTCGGCTATTCCGGAGCGGTTCAGCTTTATGGATACCCAAAACATTGCCGGGGTCTGGGAAAGTGGGAAACACCAGGACCTGCCGGGAAAATCGGCGCTGATCATCCTGGATACCTCCGATGAATTCCATACCGGAGCGATGAAGGAAATTATTCCCCAATTTCAAGCGGTCATGGTCATTGACCACCATGAGCTAAACCCCCACTCTACCCTGGACGGGTACATCGACCCGACTGCCGCCGCAACCTGCGAAATGATCATGGAAATCGCCGGGGATCTGAACATACGCTTGGACAGAGAAACCGCCATAGCGGCCTATGCGGGGATCTGTTTTGATTCCGGGTCCTTTGCCTATTCAAAAACCACCGCCAGGACCTTTAGGACGGCCCAGTTACTGGTTGAAGCCGGCGCCATGCCCTATGAGATATACGGCGAGTTGAACGAGAGCGCCTCCACCGCTTCCCTGCTTTTGCAGAGCCAGGTATTAGCCAGTCTGACCCTTTATTTCGGAGGCCGGGTGGCGGTACAGATACTTCGGCAAGGGGACCTTGCTTCCACCGGAGCCGCATTTGAGGATGCTGAATCTTTTATCAACATCCCCCTGAAAAGTAAGGAAATCCTGGTATCAATACTGGTTAAGGAAACCAGCGAAGGCAAGATCCGCTGTTCCCTGCGTTCCAAGGGGCTGGTTAATGTTTCTAAAATAGCCCAGCAATTTTCAGGGGGAGGCCATGCTCTGGCGGCGGGGTTCCGCAGTGATCTTACCATGGAAGAAACCCTGGCCCGTGTTTTAGAAAAGGTGAAAGCCGCTCTGGAAACCCAATCAAAGCCCCCTGCTGCTTGCAGCGAAGGTCCCCGCGCAGAAAAGTTATGACCAGCAAAATTATAAAGATCCTAACCCCCCTGATTTTTTTGCTTACCGCCGCGGGCATCGCTTTTTTGTACTTTATGCCCATACAGCGGTCCAATATACCGGGAAAAAAGCAGTGGCAGACCCGGGTTGTAATTCCCCAGAATCCTGATACCGCCGACTATGAAGGAAACAGTGATGTTGAACGTATGGTCTATGAGGATACCATGAACGCCAAGGTCACCCTGAATGCGGGTGAATCTATTGTGGCTGTCCTCACCCAGGATCTGAACGGTGATATGGTGGATGATCAGATCCTGGCGTACCGTAATCTTCTGGAAATGGACAGCCCCATTTTTATCACCTATATTGTTTTTGATGATGCGGTGGGCGGATATCGGCGGCTGTGGAGCGCCCCAACCACGGTTACCCGTCCGGGGACCGTTTCGGTTTATACCCAGGACCTCATTGGAGATCGCAGTCTTTGTATTCTGATAAGCGGCATGAACAGTACCGGGGAACATACCCTGACGGTTTTTCGTGAAAGTGCGGATGAAAGACAGGATCCGGAGGATCCGGAGGATCCACAGGATCCGTATGAAATGCCCTTCGAAAAATAGCGGATCTGCGTATAGACGGTTCCATTCAGGTGCAGGAAGCGGAACGCACCCAAGCCTACCAGATGGGTCTTGCCAAAGGGCAGAGCTTTACCCTTGCAGCGTATGGCCGGGACTTTGACTCGACAAACATACTGGATCAGGTGGAAGTTATCCATACCTACAACACCCTTAACGGACGCTACGAACAGAGCCGGGTCACCAGGATTCCGGGTTCCCAGATTGAACAGCGCCGGGTACGGGAATTATTGAACGGGGGGCGGGAGGAATTTGAAAAATTCATCACCGGCCTTTGGTACTATGTGAGCCCCCAGGGGACCCTGGATAACCGTCAGTATATCTATTTTGATCCCCCCAATAAGGAGATCATCTTTTACGGTGAAGAGATCCAGCAGGTTTTTACCTGGCAAAATTCCAGTGCCACCCGGCATGGTCTCTATATCTCCAGCCAGAATATTTCGGTAACCACCCTCAGGCGTTTCATTGATATAGAACTGGAATCCATGGACAGTATACGGATGAAGGTTTTTGAGGATGTCCGTCTTAAGATCTACGTTTCCGCCCCCTGGGATGGTTCCTATCGAAAGGCCGGCACGACGGGTGCCCCCGACAGCATTAGCTCTAAACCCGCGGTACTCCCCTATATCGATGCATCCTATGATGGTTCCATCGGCAGGCTGATTCTATCCGCCGACGGAAACTACGAACTCCATTCCACAGGCGCCCTGCAGTCCTGGGGAAAATACGCTTTTTTCATGCTGGACAACCAGGAACTACTCGAACTGCGTCCCAGAAATAATGCCGACCATCCCCACGAAACCTACCGTATAGAACGTAACGAAAGTACGAATCCCGATATCCTTACCCTGGTGCGGATCCGCTTGGGAACCCGGGGAGTACAGGAGCTGCACGAAGCTGCCATTACTTTGGCGCGGATCCCCCGTTAGGCCGGGAACATTGAAGGTCTGTCATCGTGTTCCTTTTCGCAAAAACGGTTCCAGACTTGGACAGCAATGTTTACAAAACCATGCCAGTGATACTATAGGCGCCGTATTCGCGCAGCGCTAATAAATATGCCCCAGGGG
>NZ_AEEA01000041.1 GCF_000297095.1 Treponema primitia ZAS-1
CCCGCAGAGCCGGGGTTTCAGTGCCTGACTCTGCTCATTACAGCATAAAATTATTTTTTTGGAGAATGTGTTCCATCTAACCATTCACCGCTGATGTCAGCAATTACTTTACCGTTTTTTGCAATAGTTACAGAAAGATTATCACTAATATCACGATCACAATATTTACGGATGATATACGGAGGATCCCATTCTATTACTGCTATTGAATGGCCATAAGTTTCTCCCGCAGTTACCCTATTATCAATAATTTTCCCACCTGTTTTGATAAACTTAGAATTTGATCCAGCTACCCGAATACCCGCCCCGCCACTATCTGTAACATTATTGGTAATGCTGCCCCCATTCATTATAAATGAACAGTTCGCTCCGGTTAAAGCAACTCCGCCGCCAATACCGGCATTATTGTTTGTAATTGATGCATTTTCATTAAGAATAAGTACACCGCCATTGCTTCCTTCACCAAATTTACCTAAATATACACCTCCACCAGCACCATTTGGATTTTTGTTTCCGTTAATAACTGCATTTCCTTCAAGAATTAATTCTCCGCCAACAAGAGCCAGGGCGGTATTATTATTTTGAATTCCGATCAATATAATATTACCACTCACTATGAGTTTTTTTGAAGGATTAACGCGAATTAAGTTACCTTGCGATTTTAGATAAATGTTTCCATTTCCATTTATTGTAGCTGGTCTTGATGTTGAACTTGTCACTTTAATAATTATTCCACTGTCATTATTGGCGCCTTTTACATTAAGTGTTCCCTCAACGGTAAGAATCGCACCATTTCCAAGAATAAGTTTTTTCCCGTTTGTGAGATCAAAAATAACATTCGCTGGAATGATGAGAATGTCCTCTATTGTAAAATCACTTCTAAGTTTTACAGTAGAACCAGATGCAACTGCTTTTTTTACACCGCCAAGAACTTCAACGAAGACATTTGCCTCCGGTGTTGGTTCTTCGTAAACCACTGCATCATTAGTAGACATACAAGATACAAATACCGATAATCCGATAGAAAGAACCAGATGTGAAAACACTTTCTTTGCCATTCTTTTCCCCTTATTATTTTAATGGAATTAATTTTAATCATAGGTAATATTTTGTCAATGGATTTTTCTTCATTACCCAGGGCTCCTGCATTTACTTTAGAAGCCCTGCCACCTATCCAAAACTTCAAAAAGAGTATTTAATTATACGTATTCAGTGGAAGCGATCACCAAGACCCGGTAAGAGTGAAACCGG
>NZ_AEEA01000042.1 GCF_000297095.1 Treponema primitia ZAS-1
CGAAATGGCTACGCGAGAGAGCTCCACTCCGTTTGCCCTAACTGCGTCATACGAAATGACTACGCGGGAGAGATACACTCCATTAAGCAAAACAAAGGCCCCTATGGACCCCTTAAGCGGCTCGGGAACGCACTTACATTAAGTTATCGGGGGTGACAGTGGAGCAAATATCGGGGGGACCCTTTGGGGGGTCCTGATATTTGTTCCAGCTGGCAGGACCCCATACATAGTTTTAGTGCGTTCCCGGTAACCTAATTGGGTCCATAGGGGTGTAACTCCGCCCGTTGACAAAACTTAAAGAATATTATATAAATATTTCTTGGAGAATATTATGGAAAATAATATATTACCCGATCCTAACGCAATATTTCCTGTTCCAAATATAAAAACAGTTGTTTATATAAAACCGACAATCAAAAACAAAAATATAATTGTAGGTGATTTTACCTATTTTAGTGATATTGATTTTGAAAGTCATGTAACCCATTTTTATGAATTTTATAATGACAAATTAATTATCGGAAAATTTTGCCAAATAGCTGCAGGTGTTGAATTTATTATGAACGGGGCAAACCATCAAATGGACTGTGTTTCAACTTTCCCGTTTTACATTTTTGAAAAATGGAATGAAAATGCCCCTTCACTGGAAAAACTACCATTTAAAGGGGATACAATAATTGGAAATGATGTATGGATAGGACAAAACTCAATAATATTACCCGGCGTTAAAATTGGAGATGGAGTAATGATTGGAGCCCAAAGTGTTGTGGGAAGCAATATAGAACCATATTCAATAATAGCCGGAAATCCGGCAAAGCTTATTCGGAAAAGGTTTGATGATGAATTAATAGAAATAATGGTAAAATTAAAATGGTGGGATTTATCGGTAAAGGAAATAAATAAATTGATACCAATATTACACAATAGCAATTTAGAATATGTAAAAGAAGAATTGAAGAAGATTGTAAAATAAAAAATAATTGGTAAAAGGCATCCCAAGCTTCACAAGGTCTGTATGCGTTTCTTCTCGGTCTCCCTTAGGTCATTCCGCTACACTCCATTAAGCAAAACAAAGGCCCCTATGGACCCCTAAACGGCTCGGGAACGCACTCACACTAACGTTATCGGGGGTGACAGTGGAACAAATATCGGGGGGACCCTTTGGGGGGTCCTGATATTTGCTCCAGCTGGCAGGACCCCATACATAGTTTTAGTGCGTTCCCGGTAACCTAATCGGGTCCATAGGGGCGTAACTCCGTTGTTTGAAATTAGGCTTGCTATTATCAGAAAAATAAGATACAATGAATATTGAAATGAAAATGTATAAAAACGACGGTGGAATAAAAACGCTCTTTTCACTGGCATTTGTTACACTCCTTATAATAGTATTTATTATAAGTATTATTGATGGAGTAAAACATAATGATGTTGTGAATATAAAATATTATATAATTGTATTAGTACCATTAATTTATGTAATGATATATATATTTATAAATTATTACGGGAAAATATATCTTTCAGAAAAAAATATCTATCTTGAAAAAATAATATTTAAAAGAAAAATATGGTATTATGAAATTTTAGAAATTAATGAGCCAAATATAATAACATTAAAAAGTATTATAACATTGTATCCAAAGGATGAATATTTTTGGAAAGAATTTAATGAATATTATTTAAACTATTATAGCAAAAATAAAGAATATTTTAATGAAACAAAAGAATTATATACAAATTTATTGGAAATAAAATACGAACTAAATGAGGAAATAAAACAAAATACAAAAATAGCACCACGCCGATCATTATTGGCGCCTTTATTTATATGGTTATTTTTCTTAAATCATTATTTCAAGGAAAGGGAAATATATAATGAATATTCAGAAACAAAAAATATGGTAAATGAACATATAAAAAAGTATAAAAACAAGCCCAACTTCGTATAAGGTCTGCAACCGATTCGCCGTCAGTAGGCGTATCGGTTACCGTTCACTATAACTTCACCATACGAAATGCCCACGCAGGAGATCCACACTCCATTAAGCGAAACAGAGGCCCCTATGGACCCCTAAACGGCTCGGGAACGCACTCACACTAACGTTATCGGGGGTGACAGTGGAAGAAATATCGGGGGGACCCTTTGGGGGGTCCTGATATTTCTTCCGGCTGGCAGGACCCCATACGTAATTTTAGTGCGTTCCCGGTAACCTAATTGGGTCCATAGGGGGGTTACCCGTCGATACTTACCAGTTCATATTTCTGGCTGCCCAGCCCAAGGGCTTCCGCGTGGTCGAGGGTATGCATACCGTTTCTGGATTCAATGCGTTGACGCAGGGATGCACTTCGTTTGGTATCCGAGGCATACACCTGGTCAACACAGGCTTTGTCCAACGCAACGGGATCAAGGGAAGCTAGGATGCCAATATCGTCCATTTCGGGTGGGGCCGGATTACTGCTGCAATCACAGTCAACTGACAGGTGATTCATCACGCTGATATACATGATATTATCTCCTAGGCTGTACATAACGGCGCCGGCTGCTTCGGCCATGGATTCAAGAAATGCGTCCTGTTTATTGTTGCCCCAGGCATTGGTTTTACTTGTTCCTCCGCTGTGGATCCAGGCTTTGCCCATGGTAGAAGCGATGCCTATGGAAATATTTTTAATGGCGCCGCCGAACCCGCCCATGGGATGGCCCTTAAAGTGGGAAAGCACGAGGACAGAATCGTAATTGGTAAAATGGGAACCGACAAAATCTTCGGTGATATTTTTCCCCCGTGCAAAGGGCAGACTGGCGGAACCGTCTTCATCCAAAATGTCCACCGGGGCTATGGCGGTAAAGCCGTGCTCCTGGACTACCACCCTGTGTAAGGCCGTACTTGCGCGCCGTCCGCCATAGGCGGTATTGCTTTCAACGATGGTACCATTCACCGAATGAACCAGATCTTTAATAAGATCCGGCGCAAGGAAATGATGCCCCCCGGGTTCACCGGTACTGATTTTTACCGCCACCTTGCCGCTTACCCTGCGTCCCAGGGCTTCATACATTGCCGCTAGTCCGGCCGGGCTTATATCGGTGGTCATGTAAACCTTGGGTATACCGCCTGCTCCGGCACTTACCACCGGCTGGGATTTAGTGGATTCAGTATGGACTGCCAGTTGGGCGCCCCGGCTTGAACAGGCGGTCAAACCGCAAAAACAAAGCGCAGCAAGGATGAGATATTTTTTGAGTGAGCTCTTTATATCCATATTAATACTCCTTAATATATTTTATCAGATAAATCGTCTTTCTGCCACTGTAACAGTTTTACACACCCGTGGGTTTTTTGGGGAACCACCCCCGGGCAACCCTTTTGTGTTGTTCGAATAATTCTTTGATACTCCAGAAACTGCAAAAAGCAATAATTCCTATTATTGAGCTGAGAATACTATTTTTTATGAGCAATGATATAACAGAAAATACTATTCCAAATAATAGGAAAGCCGGCCACGCCTTTACCCCAAAATGGTATTCGGCATGAATAATAATCGGGTGGAATAATCCAATTAGTATAAATGCGGCGGCGCCAATTATTAATCCATGGAACGACATTTCATCTCCTTGTGTTCTCACCGTTTTTAATAGTACTTGAGGCTCTCCCGGTAATGATCCGTATCTAGTTCAGGGAAACCCTTATCCGCAAGAAAAGCACGGATATGAAAACAAAGGTTACAGGCCGAGGGGTAACCGGATCCCGCAGCGATAAAACCCTGTTGTTTTGCAAGGGCAAATAATGCGGCAATCCCTTGGTGATAGAGGGTGCTGAATACCGGATACTTTTCTTCATCAAGACCTTCCACTACTTCGGTTAGGGGTAACCGGATACCGGTACATTGGGGGGGTATAAAAAACTCTTGAAGATCCACATGAAAGTGGCCCGTATTGGTCAGGTTGCGGCAGGGTTTTTCGTCCAATAGTTCTTCCGCAGGGTGGAGAGGCGTGTATTCCTCCTCTATATTGACCGCTCGGCCGCCTAGGCTGATACCGTAGAGCTGCGCCGTTTCGGCTATATAGTTTTTTGAAAGACTCTGCTCAATTTCCTGTCGCGTATGGGATGTTTTTGAATCCATTCTGGTAAGGCTGGAGAGGAACGATTCCTTCCAGAGGAAATAGTCCATGCCATTTTCTCTGCAAAGCTCAGCCAGTTTTAGGGGGAGACTGTACGGCACATACTCGGCATGAAAGGGATCGATAGAAATACAGAGGGTATGGATATCTTTTTTCCTCATGGACTTGAGCATCGCTTCCGCATTTTTATCCTGCGCCCAAAAGGCGTTGGTCTCGATGTAATCTATTTGTATACCCGCATGATGAAGTTCATGGCTGACCGCAAGCAGACCATCAAAGTTGAGGAAGGGTTCACCGCCGCCTATGTGTACCGAGTTGGCACATCCTTTTACAAGCAGGGCGGCAACTTTCCGGGCAGTATCCGCATCCATGTATCCTGCCTGTCTAGTTGGTGAGCAACTGTAAAGGCAATGCCGGCACGCCGCATTGCACCGGTAATTGACCATGACTCCGCCATGGAACAGTCTGATTGGGGTCAGCATAGTGGAAAAAGTATATCACAAAGTTCCCTCCCCGCTGAATACCATGAGACCGCTGCATAGGCGTCAATATCTGAGGCCGCACTTGACAAAAAAACGTCTAATTTATATTATTCAGATTAGTTAGGTTTCAATGACCTTTGGTGGTTGGAGCACATTCCCCGGTTGTGTAATGGTAGCACGGTAGACTCTGGATCTGCTCGTGGGGGTTCGAATCCTCCCTGGGGAAAAATGTGGTAATTCTTTGTAATATAAGGAATTATTGCATCTTTTCGAACCACCAGAAAACTGGCGTTCAATTAATTTCTTTCTAACTGTGAGCAAAGGGTATGAGCAAGATTTTTGCCCCTTGGCTCCGAAGGAGTTGTTGATGCGTCAGTATTATCTGCACACCCGGGAACGTATCTTTTACGTTCAATTTACCGACCCCGCTACCAAAAACGGCTAACAGCCATCTCTACCGGCAAGGACAACCGTGATGATGCCCTTATTGTCATTGCCGGATGGCTCAAAGAGGGCGTTCCTCAACGGCAAGCGGAACACGAGAGCCAATCCCGCCGTCCCTTGGATGCCTTGATTAGTTCCAACCAGCTATTCTTGGGACTGAAGCGTCTGGACCTCACCGCTCAGGATGTCCTCAAGATTGAAAAAATCCTGAAAGAAAAAGGCTTAGTTGAAGCCATCGTCAAAAAGGGCTTCAAAGAAGCAGAAACTTTAGAAGACTACCTTAAACGCTTTTGGGATTACGACCGTTCTCCCTATATCGCCGATAAGCGCTCCCATGGAATTAACCTTGGGAAAGCCTATGCCCGCACTAGTTCTGAACGGGTAGTCCTCTATTGGGTGCCTAATTTTAAAGGGAAAAGGATCGGCGAAGTAACCAGGCAAAACCTCAAGGATTTTTCCATTGCGATTGCCAAGAAGCATGACAAATTATCCCCGATAACACTGCGGCAAATTATGTTAGTCGGGGTTACCGCCCTGCGTTGGGCCTTTGCAAATGAGCTTATTCCTAACGATCCGACCATCGGTTTGACAGGCTATTCAACCAAGGCTAAAAAGCGTGGCGTCCTCTCGCCGAAAGAGGCGGAGGATCTGTTCAAACTGGACTGGAAAGACAAGCGTTCCATGCTGATAAATCTTGTCGCCATGACCACCGGTTTGCGGATAGGGGAGATTTTGGCCCTGCGGATGGAAGACATCGGGGAGGAATACCTTACCATCGAAAGTTCCTTTTCTGCGATTGACGGTTTAAAATCCACCAAAACTGATGAGCCTCGTAGTGTTCCCATAATCCCCGCAATCCGGGATGCAATGCTGAACTTTGCCCGGTTTAATCCACATGGCAATGGCTATGTCTTTTTCGGTGAGAAAAAAGAACGCCCGTGCGGTTCGTATTCTCCGGCATTTGAACTAAAACGGATGCTCTTTAAGCTTCGTGCCGGAGAAAATCCCACCACAGAAAAGAAAAAGGAAGTTACGGAGTATTGGGCCAAACGAAATGTGGTCTTCCATTCTTGGCGGCATTTTTACGCTTCCCGTATGACGGATAAACTCGAAGCCCGGAAGGTCATGCTTGCCACAGGGCATAAGACCGAATCCGTCTTTAAGGGTTATTCAGGACACGCCCTTGAAAGTGACCTTTCCGATGTGGCGGTTATTACGGGTGAAGTATTCGGCGGGCTTTTACCGGATCTCTCTATGGAGCAGGGCAAGACCCAGGAAGCAACAGGCGGTAATGTATGAAAACCATAGCAATAAACTCAATCAAAGGCGGGACTGGGAAATCCACCCTGTCTGTCCTTTTTGTCAAAGCATTAATCGGCGCTGGGTATAAGTGTCTGGTAATTGACGCAGATGCAAGCAATAATTCGCTTTCCTTCTATCTGGACGATTCTGTCGGATTGGACATAACTCAGGGACGGACTATCTTTGACCTTTTTTTGGGGGCGAAGGTACAGGATTGCATTATCAGGATTCAGGATAATCTTAATCTGATTCGTGGCGATGTTCGGCTCAATGAGTTTAGGAGCACAGACAGTCTCAAACGGCTCAAGCGGGCATTGCAGGGGCTAGGCTATGATTTTTGTATCATCGACACCTCGCCTACCTACGATAACATCATCGGAAATGTCCTCACGGCAAGCGATGTGCTTCTGGTTCCTGTTCAGCAGGATATTTTCAGTTATCAAGCCTTGAAATACCAGTTTGAAAAATTGGCCGATTTGGAACTGGATGACCTCGACATCCATGTTATTTTCAATCAGTTTGAGAAGCCCCTCAACGACAATCAAGAGACCTATCGGAATCAGATAACCAATATGTTTCTGAAAAACGAAGTTTTCAGGCCGTTCATTAATTCAAATCATATTTCGCGGAGCAGCGTCTACCGTAAGTACATCAATAAGCGGAATTACCGGCTTTCATCCAAGGCCGAAACACAGAATGGCTATGAGGAAGTAAAGAACCTTATCCAAAGTATCTTAGGCATTTCCATAAAGGAGGCAATCTAATGGCTAAGGCGGGAATGTTGAAGGAAGTCCTATCACGGAACGGCACCCAGGACAGCCACTCGGTGAACGTTATGGTTAAGGATATTCCCATTGGGGACATTGTGATCCGGGAAAATGTCCGTAAAGATTACACTGGAATTGAGGAACTTGCCGAAAGTATACGGCGGCATAGCCTATTGCAGCCGATAACGGTCTATGCTGACGGGGACCTGTATATTGTGAAAACTGGACATAGGCGGTTTAAGGCTTACCTGTGGCTATATCAAGCCGAGCCAGAACGGTTCCACAGTATTCGGTGTATTATCTCTAATGCGGAAAATCGCGCCGTCATCCAACTGGTCGAGAATGTCCAGCGGGTCGATCTGAGCCAAAAGGAACTTTATAATGCGATGGTTTCTTTAAGGGACCAAGCGTTTACCCATAAACAAATAGCCGATCTCATAGGGAAAAGCGAGAAGTTTGTTAATAACTTGTTTGTTGGTATAAACGAAATTAAGAACGACAAAGCTCTCTTGGACTACTTGGATACTCCCGGCGCCGGGAGTATCCAGGATATAATTGAAACCAAGGGTATACCGGATAAATCCGAACGGGCCAAACTATTGAAAAAAAGGGGCAAGGGAGAAATCACCCAAAAAGAATTACGCAAAAAGGCCAAGGCTTTGAAAGAAAGCTGCCCAGCAAAAAAAGAGACGCTCGTAGACGCCATTCCAGAAATTTTATCTTCTCCGTCTCGTACGGCGGCTACAGTTGCTAAAGAACGTCTCCATCAATATATCTTGGATAAGGTAGAGGATAAATGGGATGATCTCGCTCTCTGGGAATTTTATACATGGCTCTTGGAACAGTCCAAACAGCATGAAGTTGACCATAGTGGGTTTGTTAGCAAAGGATATAAGTATGACAAGAAACAAGCCGAAAAAATAGGGTGACATAACGGTTGTTATGGCCTCCGGGTCCCTCAGCTATATGCTGGCGCCGGCCGGGTTCTGCCCAAGCGAGATTTATACCTTGATACCTATCAAAACAAAAAATAAGCAGGGGGGAATACTTTCCCGGCTGTTTATCGCTATTATGAGACACTATTATAAAATATTTAATATTTTTTGCAAAAATCGCTTGATTTTTTCCTTTTTTTTATATAGTCTAAATATGGAGGTTTTTGTGACTATTTAGTGCTACTAGCGGTGATTTTTGATTTTTAAATTCTGGTTGTGTGCCAACGGTTTTAGGGCATAACGAAATTAGTTTTTTGAAAATCATTTAGCCAACGCTCAAAACTGCTACATTATACAAAGCTACTTCCGTAACCGTCGGTCGTACTCAAACAAAGATTTACAGGAATATTCCTGAGCATCCTATCGTTGATAGGTGCAAAGAACCGGCAAAGTAAAAGGTAAGCCCGGATCTAAAAAATAATGTTTGGGGCGGTCGTTTGATGCTATTAAATTTTTCTAAAATATTTTTTCCATCTCAACACTTCTTGCTTCAAACATTTGAATATTTCATGTTTGGGGAAAATTATGATAAATATAACTGTCCCAAAATTTATCACCATGTGTGAATTATGTGCCGCACTTTCAGTGAGTCGTTCCACGGCGATCCGTGGAATGAAAGCCGGGATCGCTCCCTTCTCGCAATGTTTTCGCCTCGGGCGAAAAATTTTGTGCCCGGTGAGCGCCCTGCAAGCATTGGAAAATGCCGCTAGTGTAGAAATTTCCAAAGCTGATGTGGCGTATAAAAATACTTCACCGTCCACGCTAAGGGAGGAGTCAAATGATATTTGACGATCCAAAGGCCGATGCCTTATTTTACGCAATTAAACCTTTTTTGAAAAAATTTTTGGTGGCTGCCCCCGATTATGGTCGTTCCGGTTTTGAAATCGTAATGCGCGGGGGTGAACCCACTCTGATCAACATGAGCCAGGGGATAACCTTGCAGCCTGACCTAAAATCAGGGAAATGATTTTATTCGAACCGTATTCGGAAGGTGAGAATATTCTCACCTTCCGAAATTCTTCAACAGCCGATGCTGATATCTTTTTAGGAGAAAATAAATATGAACGATATTAATAAAAATAAAATACAAGGCGCCGTTTTTGGTGCGCTTATAGTAGGTAGTATAACTGCCATTGAAAAGCTCATTCGGATAGTGATTGCCATAAGGAAGCATAAAGCACTGAGGGCACAAAATCGTACTTCGTTTACTCCGGAGCACATCGTTGAAAAGACTAAGAAAGACAGTTTTCCTGCTGAATTAAATAAAGTACTGTACGATTCTATAGATATACTGAAGCAAAGAAATCTCGCGAATCAACCGTACGCGCTTTTTGATATGTTTTTTCGTAAGCTTTCAATGATGAGTCTCGCGGCAGATAGCGGAGTAGGTAAAACTTTTTTGGCATTGCAAGTTGCTTTATATTTTAGAAATGTACTTTATCTTGCATTCGATGATCGTACCGGTGCTCAAATGGTTCGCTTCAATGCATGTGAGGCGTTTCCCAAGATGACGATATTAAACGGACCACAATTACGATCGATATTAAAGGGTGTGCATAAGTTTGCAGAAAATGAGAGCAACTCGAAAGGAGAAGCAGAATATGCACATTCTGATGCTGCAAAAATTGAAACAAACCGGAAAAAATCAATGAAGGAAGTTGGATTAAAAATCGGGGAACATATCAACAATCTTTGGTTGTATAATCTTATCATTCATGCGCCTGAGTTTGCTGATTGCGATCTTATTATAATTGATAAAATTGGTGACCTTGTAGGCGGAATACCACAGATGACGGAAGAAAACCTCGAAAAGGTTTTTTATCCTGCAATTGAAACTAACAAGTCGTTGCTTTTGATCACTGAGACTAACAAAAAAGGTGAACTCGCTGGGAACAATGCCTTCTCTTATTGGTTGGACGAATCGGTCTTTCTTTCAGATTTAGGCAATAATACCTATTGTTTGGAGCATCTAAAAAATAGATATTCGATAGATGGGAAACATATTGCTTTATTGAATAAGGTATCCACAGGTGAAAATAGTGCATATTTTGAGCTTTCTAATGATAGTTCTTCTGTTCATGTGAAAAGTGATGACTCGAACATACCGGATCGAATCTTAGAAATCATCGGTGAAAAGCGAAACATTGATTTTAAAGTCCTATGGAATACGCTTGCCCCTGGGGGAGTAAAGAGTGAGGAATCGGTCAAAAATGCCCTCCGGAAATTAAAAAAAGATGGGAAAGTACGCATGGCAAACGGAAAGACTTGGGATATCATAGAATGTGTTATGCCGGTTGATTCAGAGACAAAAAAGATATAGTACACTATTAGTTCTATTACCTTTGCCCGGGCAACAATTATGATGTGCCCGGGTTTTTTATGTTATTTATGCAGGAAACGGTTGGGGCTCTATTCTTCACCTGAAGCAGCTCTCTTTTGACATTTATGATTCGTCAATGTATCTACCACCACCACCACCAGACACCCCCTTTATTTTGCATCGGAATGTGATTTTATGGGGCACCCTTGATGGTGGTGGATTGGTGAGGGAATTACCCCAGATTTACCAAAATTGCCCTAAAAATAGCCGACACTAGCTCCCAAAATCCTTGCTAAGGTGAATGACCGGGCCAACTTCCTGGCTATCTCCATCCGGTAGGCAACTGGTGATGTTGAGGATGTTAACTACAAAAAAATATCTAATAAACTCGACTACAAAATACGTATACTAAACGCTTCCGGGCATACGTGAAATGATTTATTTTATTGATACTATTCCAGCCTGAATCAATAATTCCCATCAATCCATCCTTCAAATATATATTGTCATATTGTATATAGGCCGCCTGTATTTGGCGGCCTTATTTTAATTTGCAAGGAGAGCATTAGCAATGAACAGCATCAATTCGATTATCATCGAAGGCAACCTGGTTAGGGACCCGGATCTTCGTAGCACCACCAAAGGAACCTCGGTTTGCAAGTTCGATTTCGCGTCAAATCGTTTCTTCAAACAGGGTGCTGAAATGGAGAAAGAAGTCAGTTACTTCACGGTGGAAACCTGGGGGAAGCTCGCGGAACAGGCCAACAACTTGGGGCATAAAGGACGGGGCGTCCGGGTTGTCGGGCGGCTTAAACAGGACCGGTGGAATGACGGTCAGGGTAAGACACAATCTAAAATCGTTATCGTTGCGGAGCATCTTGAGTTCAGACCGGAGTTCAAGCGTAACGAAGACAGCGCGGAGGAGACGAGCGATGAGGATGAAAAACTTGTCGCCGGATTCTAGTTCTATCACGTTCACTGTTTCGTGTAATCCGTATGAAGGGGCTGTCTAATAATCAGGCAGCCCAATTTTATTAAGTGGAGGTTTTATCATGGCATCAGGTTTAATGGAAAACGATTGGATGTTTTCAGGACAGGGAGAGGTTCCCTGGCATGGGATCGGCGCGGTACTGGATGGGGTGCTTACTTCTAAGGAAGCCATCAAGGCAGCTAAATTGGAGTGGACAGTTGACCAGACACCGGTATTTGCTGCGGGTAACTGGGCGGCTCCCATTCCGAGTTATGTCGCCAATGTGCGGAGCGATACCAAAGAAGTATTGGGCATTGTTTCAGAGCGGTATTGCATAGCGCAGAACAAGGATGTGTTTGCCTTTGCCGACGAGCTTATCGGTAATGGTAAGGTAAAATGCACCTACGAAACGGCCGGATCGCTTTTTAACGGACGGCGGGTATTTATGCTGGTGAATATGCCGAAAGGCCGCATCATGGGCGATGAATATCAGCCCTACCTTTGTCTGTCCAATTCCCATGACGGGTCTGCTTGTTTACAGGTCTTTTTGACCGGAATAAGGGTTGTGTGTAACAATACCCTTTCGGCGGCTCTCCATACGGCCAACCGCAAAATCTCAATCCGCCATCTGTCCATCATGGAACAGCGGAAAGAAGAAGCGTTACGGACGATGGGAGCGGCGTCAAAGTATTTCCACGATCTTGAAGAATTTGCGTCCATGCTCGCCGGAAAGAAGGTCAATCTTACCAAGGTGCTGGACAAGTTGTTCCCGGTTTCAAGGGAAATGTCCAAAAGGCAGCTTAACTCCAACAATGAAGTGAAGGAGCTCATCAAAAGCCTTTTCAAGCAGAAGGATGACCTGCAAAACTTCAAGGGGACGGCGTGGGGCGCTTACAACGCCATCGCCGATTACCGTTCTAATGCGGAACCCAAACGGAGAACCGCGACTTATGCGGACAGCAAGATGGCTATGTTCCTTGACGGAGACGCCATTATGAATCAGGCGCAGGAAATCATCCTGGAGCTTGCGGCATAATTCTCAAATCTATTCTCACCATCTCAAAAGCCGTCCGTATGGGCGGCTTATTTTAATGCAAGTAACGGAAGTAATGGCATGAGAGAACCAAATGATACATCACACGGTTATAAGGACCGAGATGATTACCTCAATAATCTTGCGGATGACTACGGCGTAGATTCAATGGCTATTCATGCGATTGCGGACATGCTCGGGCCGTCAGAAGATTTTGATGGCCTACTCAGCGAACTTGAAGATTTTGACTATATCGGGTTACTGGACGATTTCAGAAAGAAGGGTGACGCAGATAAAAACGGATGTGATGGAAAAGGCTCAGCAAAGCTATAAGCCAGTTGCTAATATTATAGGAGGTTTTAATATGCCGAACTGGTGTGAAAACCGCTTAAAAGCGGAAGGTGATAGAAAAGATGTGGATACGTTTCTGTCTGACTGTTTTTCAGAGAACGAGTATAAACGAAAAACCTTGGACTTTGAAAAGATAGTTCCTTTAGGGGAACCGGGTGAAGACTGGTATGAAAAACAGTATGACCATTGGGGTACAAACGGGAATATCTCAGAGTGCGATATTGAAGATGATGACGGTTCTATCTCAGTCTGGTTTGAAACTGCCTGGTCTCCCCCGATCCCGATACTGAAAGCCCTTACCAAAAAGTACACCGCTTTATCCTTTACGCTTGAATACAGCGAAGGCGGCATTGGTTTCAGGGGTGTTTTTGAAGGCCGGCAGGGTGAAGTGATCCGTGATGATAGCTGGGATATGACCCGGGAAGACATGGTGGAACTCGGTTACCTGGATGCAGATGAGAATGAAGAAACCGCATAGGAGGCAATAGATGATTATCACAAATAAATTGAAACTTCCGGAGGGGCTGGTAAAAGCAGTTTCCACGGAACGGCACAATCAGCCGGGGTGTATTTCGGCTACGACACTTTTACAGGGGGTAAAACAAATTATCCTTACCGATCGCCATTGGGAGCATTTAGAGGATGATGTTTCAGATCGGGTATGGGCTATCTGGGGTACGGCGGTTCACTCCCTTCTAGAACAGGAAGGGGAGCATGACTTTACCGAACAGGAAATAAGCTACCCCGTAGGCGATATTACCGTAACAGGCCGAATCGACAACTACGACATGCAGAACGGTATTATTTACGATTATAAAACCGCATCGATCTGGAAAATTAAGGTTGGTGATTTTGACGATTGGTACAAGCAGGGAATGATATATTCCTGGCTCCTTGCCAGAAACGGATTTATGGTTAAGCAATGCCGGTTTATCGCCTTACTGAAAGACCACAGCAAAACCGATGCATCCCGTGATTATCAATATCCCAAAAACCCGGTATACGTCTATGAGTTTGGCGTTAGCTTCCTGAATATTCTCAAGATTGAAAACCTTATTAAAAACAAGATCCGGGAATATGTACGGGGTCAGGAACTTGGGGATAACGACATTCCTCCCTGTACTCCTGATGAACGGTGGGATAAGCCGACCAAATATGCCGTCAAGAAGGAGGGAAGGAAAACGGCGGTGCGTGTTTTGGATGACAAAGAAACGGCAGAGGCTATGGCAGCCGAACTGGGAAAAGGCCACTCTGTTGAAATACGTCCCGGTGAATCGGTGAAATGTCAGTCCTACTGTCTATGCTGTGAGTTCTGCAATTACTATCAGGATTGCGTTAATGTCCCGGATATCAAGGCGGCAGCGTAACAGGGGGAAGGAGAATTACTTGAAGGGAAAACATTCTATGTTCCCCGGTCGGCGCTTGATTTATTACGGTACGGCTTTATAGCCGCACTATCAAACTAACAATTGGGCTTAGTCTCAATTTCTACTTCCGATTACCCTATCGGGAGAAAAAATCCCTTTGGAGGAACCAATGAAAAATCTGGTGATAAAGAACGAACGGAATTATATGGTATTTGCCGGTAACGCTATTTCGGTACTGGATAACCTTCCGGCTAAAATCTATGAATTATGCTTTGACAAGGAAAAAGGCTACAGTCTGGGAGAAATAGACAATAATTTTAACATCACCCAAAAAGTGTATGGCAATGTTGAAAAAATAACCGGGCGGGTCCTGCATTCCTTTGGTAAAACCGAAGGAAATCTTGGGGTGTTGATTTCCGGCCCCAAAGGACTTGGGAAAAGTCTTACGGTCAAGAAAATCAGCAGCGAAGCGCTCAAAAACGGATTTCCGGTTATTCTTGTCAAAGAAAACCTTGGAAATATCGCATCATTTATCGACACTATCCACCAGCCCTGCGTGATTGTTCTGGATGAGTTTGAGAAAAATTATACGCTTCAAACGAAGACAGATCAAAATGATATGGAAGGTCAGGACAGCCTGCTTAATATGTTTGACTCAACCCTTGCAGCAAAGAAACTGTTTCTGCTTACCTGTAATGACACACGCAATCTTTCCGAGTATCTTGTAAACCGTCCGGGGAGGATACATTACCACTTCAAATCAAACCGGCTCACCATAGCCGAGATTACCGAGTATTGCAAGGACAGCCTTTCACCCGAGTATTATGACAAAATTTCTGATATTTGTAATCTTGGAGCAAAAACCCCTGACTTTTCTTATGATATGCTGCGCTCAATCATCTTTGAATTGAACACGTATAACTGCACCTTAGAAGACGTACGGCGTATTCTTAATATTGATGGCCGGACTCATTCGCCTTTTGATTTCAAAATCTATTTCAAATCGGGAAGGATCGAGGCAGGTTTTGATTATCTCAACATATCGGCAAAGCGGTTAAGGCTGTGCTGGTTTAACAAAAAAGACTTTTGCCAAGGTGATGCTTTTATCAATCCATCTAAGGCGCAATGGACGGGTACTGACAATGGTTCTCTTATTCTCACAGAGGAAATCAATTGGCCTACGGGAGACGAAAAGACGGATGACTGCGTGGAAAAAATTATCTTTACTCCTGCCAAGAAGGGGTATCTTGCTGATGGGAACTATGACGAGGATTAATTGTTTGCAGTTCTTATCATCAAAAAACAATAAAGACCCTTACATAGTAAGGGCGAAGGAGAAGCAAAATGGCTTTTAAGAAAGCGGAGCGTACCCAACTCTATTTGCGGTGCGCGTTATTCGGCCCGTCAGGTTCCGGAAAAACCATGACGGCCTTACGGATGGCGAAAGGGATTGCCGATACGATGGGCGTTCCCTTTGCGGTCATTGACACCGAAGCCCGGTCAGCGTCCAAATACGCCGACCGGATTCCCTTTGACGTTGACGACCTCAGCGAGAAAACCGTTGACCACTACATCGCCGCAATGAACGAATGTGTCAAGGCAGGATACAGGGTACTGGTGATTGATTCCCTCTCCCATGCGTGGCGGGAACTGACCGATGAGGTAGACCGTATCGCCCAAAGCAGTGTTAGCAAAAACACTTTTTCACCCTGGGCGAAAGTAAACCCGAAACAAAAGCGGTTTATCGACGCCATCCTCAATTTCCCCGGACACATCATTGCTACCATGCGGAGCAAGACCGAATGGGTAATCGGGGAAGGAAAGGGCGGGAAGGTTGCGCCGGAAAAGATGGGCTTGGCGCCGGAACAGGGCAAGGGGATTGAATACGAGTTTGACCTGCTCATGGAGTTAAACCAGAAGCATCAGGCGACCGTAACCAAGGACCGTACCGGCAAGTTTCAGGATGAAAGCATTGACAAGCCGGGAGAGGCTTTCGGTGTTGCCCTATATGATTGGCTTTCAAGCGGTACTGCGGCTCCTGCACCGGAGACGAAACCCGCTAAAACCGGGAAGGTTAAGACCGAACCCCCCAAAGCGGTTCCTTCCAAGCTCCCTGCGGAACCGTCAACGGCCGGCAGCGTAAAGGATCGTGGCAAAAGTATTGTTCAGGAAATCGGGCAACTTATTACCACTGTTTCAGAATCCGGGTCAGCCTATTTTACCGAAGGGGAAAAAGAGGAAGCCCGAGGAATCATCCAGACTATCAAACTGGATGAGGCGGGTATCAGGGACCTGGGAGACCTCAAGGGGTTCCTGGCCGATGAACTTGCCAAACGGAAAACAAAACAAGAAAGCACCCGTGCTGCCTAATCCCTGACTTCCTTTCCGGATTTCTATATAACCGGAGCCGTCCGATTCAGGCATACCCTGTATTGCGGCGGTTCCGGTTTCTTTATCTCACAACAATTTATTTTACAGGAGGTACAGTATGTACAAATCTCTCAAAGAAAAATTATCTAAAAGCGTTTTTTCCGAAAGAATGAAAAAAGCTGCTATCGTGTTCGCCCGATCCGAAAACAGGGATGAGTTTGAACAAATACTTTTTGTCCTTAAAGCCCTAAAATACGATGACGAGCATCCCTTTACTTCGGTTCTCCACATAGAGCCAACCAAGACGGGGAGCAGGCTCATTGCCATTGACGGAAATAGGCTGCATGTTGCCGAAATCAACCGGAAGATTGTAAGCGGGGACTACAAACCGGTTATCACCAAGAAAACCATTGAGCTTAAGGACCCGGTGAAAAACATCATCTTCCCGAACTGGACGCAGATACTCCCGGGAAAAACGGTTAAGAAAGGAACCATCAGCCTGAAAAACACCGGCATGGGGAAGAACCTCGACATGACCAAAAAAATGACCGTAGCGTTCAGCACGTTTTCCCGGATGACCGGGGAAATTGTTAATATGCGGTTCCTTGAGGATCTCCCGAAAACGGAATGGGCGGTTTATACCCAGGTCAGCCCGGCTAAGGGGAAACGCAGGAAGCTCATCCTGAAACGGCAGGATGACCCGAAACGGACCTATGCGGTTTTTGCGCCGCTGGACCTTGCGGGTTAAGCAGGAGCATCTATGCAGCAAATGAAAAGCCGGACCGTGATAAACATCAATGAAAAAGCAGAAAAAGAAGGAATCGGAATGCCGGTGAAAATCGACCCGACATTACTGAAAAATCTTACCCCTTCTCCTTTTCTGTTATCGCTGGGGGTTAGTCTGGAACACCGGATTGACAATCTGTTAAGCCTCGTGAAAGCCAACCTAACCATGAAAGGGGAAACCGAAAAACCATCCGAAGACCGGTATTACATTCCGTTTATCGTGCTTAAAGGTCCTTTGGTTAAAGAGGATTTTCTCTCAATTATTGTTACTGTCAAGAAAGATGATGGAGAGAAATCTATAATCCACATGACACAGGCAATAGACCCTGACAACGAAATACTGTAACTATGGACAATGTTTTCAATCTATATGGGTTAGTACCCCGTATTGTCATCAACTATCACGCCGCCTCCGCATGGGGGCGGCTAATTTTAACTAGGAGGCGAATATGGCTGACGAATGTGAAGAAGAATGGAGGGAGGAACTGCCGCCGCCTGAATATCAAGGGGATCAATATCAATCGCAACGGTATCCCTGTCCGCATTGTGGATCAGCGAATATAATTGCGTTGAATAAAAAATCTATATTATGTGCAAGCATAGGAGGTCTTTTGGGCGGAATTATTACCGGCTTCATATCATTCATGGGATTTCGGGATAAAAAGAGAATTGCCAGTATGTTTCTGCTTGGCGCTTTTAGCGGAGCATCGGTCGGGGTGCGTTTCGGACAGTCAAAAAAGGATATATCGTCTGAAAAGACGTTTCTATGCCTTGATTGTTTCCATTTCTTTAAGAGGGAAGAACTTGAAGATCTAAAAGAAACTGCATAAAATTACTGTTTTCAAACGATGAAGCAGTTTCAAGTTTAAAACTGTTTCATCGTATTTTGTATGCTGTCATTATGGGGTTTATTTGATTTATCGGATTTATCCATGCATTATTAATATATATTGTATTAATTGCGTGTCGCCGTGATTGCGACAAAAGATCAATAAAGCAGTGTTATACTGATTATCAGGGAGAATATATGACACAAGAAAATGAGCATTACATGAATGAATTGGCAGTTGAAATAAGTCTTAAACAAACAGAAATCTTGATGGAAAAATCTGCGCAAGCTAAGTCAGATGAAAATAAGGAAGCAGAGATTAAGGCTGAATTTGAACCGGTTGGCTTGATAAATAATACTTTACTAAAAAAGTAATGTCGCCTCGAAAGGGACAAATACTCCCAAAACACCCGCTACTATGGAGGAACGAATGATTAATGATGCAATGGTCCAAGGACTAAAAGCGTATATTAAGGGACATTATGTATTACGGGGTAATTATCCTCTTGCAAATGACTTCAAACCTTACCCTAACGATACTCATAAGCAGGGAATAATGCCATCCTTGGATAAACTGTCAAGTGAAATGGGCGGTTATATTAAAAAGCGGAGAAGCCCCCAAACTTTCGCGGTTTTGCTGGACAAACTGCGGGAGGAAAAAGGGCTTACCCCGGCTCAATTGTATGAGGGAGCTTGGATTGACCGAAGGCTTTATTCAAAAATCATTGGGAACAGGTATTATCATCCGGTTAAAAATACCGTCATTGCCCTTGGCTTATCGCTTAAGCTTTCCATGTCCGAAATGGAGAATCTGCTTAGCAGCGCGGGATTTGTCCTTAATGCCAGTTCTATTTTTGATTTGGCCATTATGTTTTGTTTGGATAACCAGATTTATGACATTTATGATGTGAATGTTCTGTTATTAGAGGCTGACCAGAAGGTGCTTTGCAGAGAGTGAGTAAGGATTAAATGATCATACCCACATCGGGTATGATCACACTTTTTTGTTGATTATGCTAAGGAGGAAAACGGCATGGGCAAAATAATTTATATCATATATGACAAGGCAGATGTGAATGCTTCCTTGGCAAAATTGTTGGAATCGGCTTTAAATGAAACAGGCACATACACTGTAAATATACAAACAAAATCGGAATATGAAGGTGAGAATTTAAAATATGAACTTCTTGGCACGGCAAGGGAAGATGGCGCGATGTTTATTTTTGCCGGGAAAATAAATGACATTCTTTTTGATAAGATTCAATGGCGCTATGATGAATTCGGTATGAAATATGGCTGGGATGGAAATAATGCTTTACTATATACAGAAAAAAGAAAATGGAGTGAAGCAGAACTTTCAGAACTCGCTAAATTATTTGGCAATACAACTCCCGAAAATTCAATAAAAAAAGGACTGAGTAATATCGGGGGTAAAATCAATAAGCTGCCAGCGGGATTAAAAATAGCCGGGGCTATCGGCGGAGCAGCTCTTTTTGGCGCTGCAGCAATGGTGGCAGCAGGATCAGCTTTCTTAATCAATGGAAAAATTAATAACGATAAAATATTTGAGAATCAGCAAAAGTATCTGGTTAAAATATTTTGTGAACAAGCTATCACTGATTTCACAGGGGAAATATGAGTTACCGCATCGGTTCTTTTAATATGCTAAATTTTTCAGGGAAAACTCAAAAAGACCTTGATGTCATTACCAATATTATTGTATCAGAGCAGTTTGATATCATAGCCCTCCAGGAAGTTTTACGTCCGGAAGCACTTACCATGCTATTGCGCCGACTTCCCCTATATTGGGAGGGAAGCCAGGCATCGCCAAGAAGCAATAAAAGTGAACTCGAATTTTTTAATGACGGTGATAACACAAACGAACAGCAGATTTCACAAAATGTCAGAAGTACGGCAAATACTGCAAAGGGCTATGCGTTTCTTTGGAATACCAAGCGTGTACGGGAATGTTCTAGAAATGGCCCGCAGATATTTGAACAGATAAAAAACGGTGCATTAGTACGCAATCCGTATTATGGACGTTTTACTCCTGCCGGATTACCCGGAGGAAGTTTTTTTGAAATACGTTTGATAAATGTGCATTTGTGCAGTCCTGCCGAAGATAAAGCGGCCAGAATGAAGGAATACGCGCTTGTCACGGAAGAAGTATATAACCGGATAAACAAAAAAAGATATGGCGACAATATGCCTGCTTATACGATCCTTTTAGGTGATTACAATATGCCGATAGCATGGTGTAGTGAATCAGGGTTAAATAGTACAAATCAAATGATGATTACAGAACAGGAAGAAAAAACCACATTAAAAAGGAATATCACCGATTCACAATCTGAAAAAGTTCACTTTAATTTTCTTAAAAAGCATGTAAAAAAAGCCATCCATGGTGGTCGCTTGCAAAGCAGTGCAGATAATGATGAGAATTTTGCCAATGACTATGACCATTTTAGCTATGATATGTTAAATTTGGTTGATATTCCTTTGAAGATTGCTCGTATCAATTCCGTTAAGAAATATTACCATAACGATTTAGAAAATCATCGAAAACAAATTTCAGATCATGTTCCAATTGTATTGGAGCTTGAATTAAACAGTGGATACTAATGGGGGATAAAGACTTATGAGCAATGAAAATACATTGGAAAAAACATTTACCGACAGACAAAAACTTGAAGCGGCCTATGCATTGAATTTGTGTACGGTATCGGTTTCACAAATTGTCGATTATAACGACATCTATATCCTTGAGCAGGAATACGATGCAATTTTGAATAACCTCAATATTCAAAATATTATTCATGATGAAGTTTTACTTTCTGTTCTAAAGCAAATCCTTGACACAATTACCTTCTTCAAAATACAGGAAGGAGATAAGAAGTTTATTGAAAAGGAATATCAGGCAAAACTGAAAAATGCTATATGGTCGGCGGTACCTAATTTAAGTGTCATCATTGCCGGAGGGAATCCGATAACAGCGGCGATTGGTATTGC
The DNA here is from genome assembly GCF_000297095.1 of Treponema primitia ZAS-1. Classification (NCBI taxonomy): domain Bacteria; kingdom Pseudomonadati; phylum Spirochaetota; class Spirochaetia; order Treponematales; family Treponemataceae; genus Treponema; species Treponema primitia. Next base: position 21,137 of record NZ_AEEA01000042.1, read on the forward strand.
GAGCCAAATCGGTATTGGCTATATGTCTTATCGTAAAACAAAAAGCGAAGCAGGTCTTGCTGAAGAAAGGGCCAAGTGGGAACTTCAAAGGGCGGCTATTGAACAATTCTCAGCTTTACAACGGGAATTGTTTGCCTGTGCGTGGCGTCTTTCCGATAAATATAACTTTGATGATCGTTATCGCCTTACTGAAAAGCAAATACGACAATATAACACAATCCTTTTAGATCCAGACCCGATGCGCCGTTATGAACGGCTTGACACCCAAAAGCAAATTTTCCAGGCATTTCCGCCATTCTGGTATTATAAGGGCAATGCAGCAAAAGAGGTGGCAAAGAAATACGAGCAGAGAGAGGATATATCCGCCGCATATAAAGCAAAAGCCCTTGAAGATTATCAAAAATTTGACACAATCTATGTAGAGCTCATGCGGGAAGACGTTATCGCCGCATCCTGCGCCCTTGAACATATTGTCCTGCTTGACAAGGCAAAGGATGGCGAGGAGATAAGAAAATTGCTTGACCGCGCTATTCGCCTTGCCGGAGATAACTTTGACGTGCTTCAAATCGCAGTTTTAAATTACATCTCCCTAGGCGAGCAAAAAAATGCAAAGGCCATTTTACGCCGCCTGGTAAACGAAGATTACAATATCAGCCTAAATGGTATACTCCTTAGCCGTATTTATTGCAAATGGGAAAAAAATAAAGTCCAATACGATATTCTTCTCGACCGTATCGGTAAAAATAACGTTATACCATGGATAGAGGATGATGCAGAGGCCGATAAGCAATACATTGAAAGCCGGGAAAAGGATTTGATGTCCGGGTTTAATCGCTTTGTCGATTATTTTACTTTGAAATACAAAACAAAATTTAATGAACTTGTTGCTTATGATAAGACAGCCAATCTAAAAAAACGGCTAGAGTGGAGTCAAAACACCGATATTACACAATATCTAGTCGATACCTTGAATGAAATGTTTACCGAAATGCAGCAATTTGATTTGTTTTCAATACAAAAACGCCAAAATAATGCGAGATGGTCTGATTATTTCAAGGAACAGGCTGATTTGGTTTCAGTTAAAATTATAGATTTCAACAAAATAAAAGTAAAAGCAATGGGCATGATAGTGGAAATATCTTCCAAGACCTCTTTCAATATCCTTAATCTTAAAGGTAACGAGAATGAAATAAATCAGAAAAAGCTTGAGAGCGCAATTGAAGTTTTAATTGAATCATCTGAATTTATCAAGGTTATTTCTGATTTTCCGGCTAATATCAAGGAAGAATTCAGAAAAAGTCTTACAGTTGAATCAGTTACCAACTTACAAGATAATATGTCGATTATTCTTGAACAGTGGTACTCTGAAAACGGATATCCGATGTCCAGCGATGATTCGATTCTAGCAGAGTTGCATGATAAAACAGATTTTTATTTTGCATACCCAAAGGAAGCTTAAAATAAGTATAAGGAGCTGCAAAAAATGCAACGATGGATTTGTAGAAATTGTAGGCAGACAACAGATACAACCGGTTCATACCCGGTTTCCCATTCTAATCATTGTTCAAAAAGCGGTGGTATCCATCAATGGGTTAAATTTGTTGTCACCCAACAACCCGCTCACTATATTTGTAAATATTGCCCTGGTTCATTTAATACACAGAATAAAAGTCAAGAGGAATTAAAATCATGTCATGCAAGCCCTCGAAGGCATCATATATTTATTAAAAAATAGTTTCAAGAAAGGACTGATATGGCAACATTCAACGTAAAATATCAAACTATTCGCACAGGGAAACCACCGATAATAATGGGGATCAAGTCAACAATGGTAACTGCGGATAATATGTGGGAAGCAAGGCAGATGTTTAAGTATACGCATATAGATGATGGTGCCGTTTCATATAAAATTGTCGCTGTTATAAAAAGTAGTAAATAAAAATATACAAGGGAGGTGCTAAAAATATCGTCATGTACTGTCATAATTGCGGAAATAAAATAATTACTCCAGTAAATTTTTGCCAAAAATGCGGAGCAAAAATAAATTCAACTGATGATACAACACAATTTGAAGATATAGAATATGAAATGCATGATGACAAAGACAGCAAAATAACTAATCAAACAAAAATAAACCAGTCTAACGAGAAAGCAAATGAATTAACGACAATTCCCCAGTTAAAAGACCATCTTATGCAGTTAAGCAATTCAAGGGATAATGATGAAGCGCTTGCTCTTGCGGCAAAGGCTCAATTACAAGTTTTAGAAGTAATAAATTCACCTGCCATGGTTTCCAGTGTTTTTGACTTAATGATTGAATCATTATACCGAGCTTATGGAAAAACAAAAAACGAAGATGAAACGAAAGAATTGCAAATGCGAGCTTCACTCATGGTACAAAATATGGTTTTCTTTATGGAAGCCAAAGTTCGTTACGAGGAGGATAAGTTTTCTAAACAAGGGAAAGAACTTATGCAAAAAGGGTGCTCATTGCTTGCTGAATCCGCAACCTCTATTATTGCTGCAGGACCTTTAGGTGGCATTAAAATTATGTCAAGTAAGTTGTTTGATGATTTAAATAGTAAAAATGGTTTTTTTAGTATGCTATTTGATTTTATAGGGAAGAAAGAACGAGTTCAAAAAATCAAAGATGAATTTGATGTTTTCCTTGTTGGTTTTACGGAAAAACTTGTTAGATACAATAATATTTTTGGGAAATCAGTTCTTTTATCAGAACTTATATATCGTTATAAGGATAAATTAATAGAAAAACAAAGCTTTAGTGAGCCTAAAAATCCTTGTGGTTTTATATATCATCCAGGCATGTGGATAAAATCATTCTTTATAATTACTGCAATATTTGGATTGTCTTATATTCCAGTACTTCTTAATTTTATTGAAAAAATACAATGGAATTTGTATGCGCCAAAAGTCGCATTGAGTATATGGGTTATAGTTAATATTATTTATTTGATTGTTTGCATTTCAAGCTCTTTTTCTGAAATATTTGCTTATAAAAAAGCACTGATAGCTTATGATAAACTAAAAGACCTTTTAGAAAGTTATTATATTTCAGTTGCAGAATTATTTAGTATCAATACAAACAATAATTCTAAAACACCAACTGTAAATTTTTCTAAAATTAAATCAAAAAAAAGTGTTTTGTTAAAATATATAAGAATTCATTCCAGAAGATCAAAAATAGATTTAGGCGGGAAAAGCTGGGCTACCACTGTCCTATTGTGTTTGTTCCTGGGATTCATCGGTGCACATCGATTCTATGCCGGTAAAAACATAACGGGAGTACTGATGCTACTTACAGCAGCAACCGGCATAAGCTTGATATGGGCGCTGATAGATTTGATCGCTATTTTTAGTGGAAAATTTACCGATGGGGATGGAAACTATATTAGTTTAGCAAATTAAATTGATATTTATTATAATACCCTATTTTTAATCCGGTTCGCTTGAGCCCACCGGATAATGACATTCATAGCAGCAGGTCCAATTCTAAAATTACATTTAGCTTTTGCCTGAACCAGTATACGATCCCTGGTTACCTGTAGTGTTGCATTGCTTTCAGTTAGTCGAGAATATTTATTAAAACAAGAAAGGTTAAATATGAAACATTCCCCGCTTGAACAATCATAAGTATAAGAAGAAACACAATTTTTCATTTTACGGCCTTCGTTAAGGAGATCCTGAGCAGTCAAGAGCTGAGTTAACGTCCATACATATTCATCGGTCTCAAAGTTATAATTAGGTATGTCCATCCCTTCCCATTTTTTTGCAAAAGTGTCATTTATAATTGGCCTGTTTTGCCTTTGTCTAAGATGCCTCGCCTGTGTAAGCATGTTCAGGGCTTCTTGATCTCGTTGAATTTCAACATGCCATTCGTTTGCGAGTGAAATAATGCTGGTTATTGTTCTTCCGCTGAATGAAAAGGCTGGAAATTTCGTACCCCATTTGATTGTGCCGCGAATATTTGTAATTAAAAAATCACAAATATCCCCAAGTTCACCATCCTCAATCTGACAGTTCGGGCTGCGTGCAAGTAAATCGAGAAAACCGGTGACTATGGCATGATCAAAATATTTTTCAAATTTCAGTGTAAACATCTTGACAATAATCCTACAATATTTAGCGTCAAGGTTCCGTGCCTTACACTTTGCATGGAAATATAGTGCAACAACCGATGACGGACCGGTATAGGGCATCGCTGTGTTTAGGAAATAATGGGCTTCGGCTTTAGTAAAGTATTCCTTGTTTCTCCGATAGAATGAATCGCCGCTCACTATGTCCCGTATCCACCTCTTTGAAAGGATAATAATGTCATAATACGATGATTTTTTGTTTTTGCCTTGTTCATCTAGGAAATACTCTTTTTGGATTGTTGTAAATAGCAAGGGAAGGGAAACAGAGTAAGGATATATATAGGACTTGAAAAAATCTATATACTGACGTTCTTTATTAAAAGAACGAGACCTAAATCCCTGGGGTAGTCTATCCCTTTTATCAAAAGGGGTCCAATTTATATACGAAAACGCCTCAAGAAATTTAAAGCCGTCAGGCTTCTTCTCCGCAAATGTATTTTTCTTGCGATCCTCTGCTAAATTTTTTTCAACTGCAGCATCTTCAGATTCTTTTTTTTCCTTACATTCTAACTTATGTTGCCTTTTCTTTCTTGTTTGCATAATAGTTTTTTCGCGCCGTTGCTGCCTTTTTTCACTCCTGTGGATTTCTTCGGGGGTTTCAATACGTTTAATGGATTTAAGCTCCCTCATTTTCTGACCATCCTATTTAACGCATGTTGTGCCGCCTTTTCAATTATTCGATGAGAATTAAGGCAGTACAACACATCAAGCGGTTTTCCTTCCCACGCCTTGATTATTCGTTTAGCTTCTTTGGATTTAAGCCAGTCAAAATGTAAAAGAACACCGTCATAATATTTGAATACTCTGATATGGTTAAAATCTATCAGAAAATCATCTTCAAAATCGTCATAATGATCGGAATATCCATTTAGGATATTTCTGATTTCAGTGGTGTATTTATCCCATACTCTTTTCTTGGGATAGTAAAACCGTGATGAAGAAGACCAGCTTCCATCACCGGTAGCATGATAACGGGGGAAAATAATATCACCTTTTTCGGGGGTCCTCATTTCTTCATGAATACATTGGCGCTCTTTAGTACGAATACATCGCCAATCAGGTCCCCAATATTCTGAGCATTGGTCTGAGGGGAATTTGCGGTAACTTCTGGACATGGCTGCCTCCTGGGTTTAACCCTACGAGAAGACAGTCCACCTTTTTATATGATGCTTTTTCATAGTATTGATAATATAATACTTTATATCCAGAAAAATGTCGCTTATGAAGCGACATTTTCTGAATTATCTTTGATAGTCTTTTGGGAGACTATTTATCCCATACTGCAATCATTTACTGGAACGACACAGCCCCCTTCCAGCCGCCGAACTTCAGCCGCCCTTGGACAAAAGTTATTTTTGCCTTATTATAAACATACTCCCAAAACCAAACTGTATCGGTTCGGGCCGGAAGCAATGCAACCACGGTAGTACCGACCAATGATGATTCTTAAGCTTTTTTAACCCATTTTATAATTTCCCGTCCATACGGAAGGTTCATCCAACATATACCTTTCCAATCTTGCAAAAGGCCGTCTTGCTTCGATGTATACGCAGACACTTTGAGTTCTGAGGTATGGCCATATATCAAGGGTAAAACGGTATTGTGCGTCTAGGTTATCAAATAGATCTTGGATGTTTCCCATAAATCGGTATTGCTACTCATCATTCCTGGATTGATCATTTTTTGTTCCTAAATGATAATTTTATAAAACTTAACAACATATAACTATCAATATCTTTAGCCTTTCGACGGGCATATTAAGGGGTACCCGTAAAGTTAATTATACCCAGTCCTTTAACGAGAATTGAACTGCCCAATTTCTGTCTATATCCTTAAGTTTAACGCTTTTGTTAGGCATAGGGCATGAAGGTGTTTTTTCAAGGTTCATCATACTATATGGAAATTGCCACTGTGAATATTGTATAATTGTTTTGAATTTTTCTGCATAATATAAATTATTCAATACAGGAATTGATACAACTTGTTGATTATACATACGCCATCTTTTTGCAAGAAATATTAAATAGTTATCAAATATCACATTATAATTCCCGAAAATATTTGTAGGGTGTAGATATTCACAATTTGTGCGATTAAGTTTAAATTCAAATCTCATTGGATAAATGATTGATGAAATTTCATCATAGTTCATTTGGTTTACATATTTTAATCTTTCAATACGATCATAAGCAATAATTACGGATTTTCCTTCTCTGGTATAATTATTGCTATAGCGAGTTGTTTTATATTTTTGATTAGTAATATTTGAGAGGATTAAATGGCCTCTCATAAAATCAAAATAAAATTCAATACAATCAATTGCAAATAAATCCGTAAATAAGGTACAAAAACATTTTTCTACAGTTGAAAAATCTTTATTTATTGGTGATTTTAAAATTCCTCTAATAGATAAACCTATTAAATATTCTAATATCTGAATAAAAATATTTTTAAAGGGATCAAAAAATTCTGCCTGAAAATCAATACTAAATCCATTTCTACTGGTATATCTCAAAATAACTTTTTTATTGTTGCCAGATGATGGATGAAAAGCAGACGGTTCTCTTATAAGAAAAGGATGAATCCAAATAGATATTTTATCAATTCCCGCTGGTTTTCCTGTTTGCAATCTTGGATCATTGTCGATATAGTTCATTTATTTTCTCCTGCGGATTTTTGTAAAATAAATTTTTTAACTTGTTCCTCTGTAAATCGTAATGATTTTCCAATCTTTACAGACTGTAATTCTCCGGATTCTGCCATTTTATAAACTTTAGATTGCGAAACGCTCAAAGCACTTGCAACATCCGATACGGTTAATAGTTCCATATCTTAACACTCCTTGGTACCATTAATATTATTTATTTCCACGTGGTACACATTAGTATGTTATGCCGTATAAGAATAAAAATAAAAGCTGTGCGTTAATATAATAAAGTCAAATTTTAGCATAAAGGCCCCCCAGGATTAAAATTATGGACACGTTTTTTTACAAAGCGGTTATAATTGTTAAACCATCCGGCCTTTCTTAAAATAGCTATAAAATCAGGGCAAAGATACGGTAAATAATTGTGATTGATATTAAAAAAGAAGGGATTAGTTGCCTGTGATAAAAAACACGACAGAAGGGGCATGAGTTTACAGAATAATTGTGGTATCGTAAGCGTTAAATCTGAAAGGCAAAGGTATTGCCGCTTCTTCCCGGTAATGTTGAATATGACACTTGATGAATTATTATGAGATTCTATACACAAAAATGATTTTCTGGTCTCCTTCAATTCCCCATTAGTCCTATAGTACTTTCTATAATCCCGTGAAAGATAACGATTACCAACTTTGCGAAATCCGGAAGATTTACAAAGGAATGGCTGATAATACAAGAAAGTGTACCGTAATTCCAATTCATGAATTCTTAAATCTGTAATACTTATATTAGGATAAAGTATGCCTTTGTGTATAAGCTGTATAAAAATATTTGCTATTTGGGTCAATATTGGTATAATTGGATTTAAAACGACACCTGCAATAACTAATATTCCCGTATTGCCATAGTAAAGTAACCGGTATGCCGGGTAATTTATATTTAATCCATGCGCTTCTTCAATGTTTCGGATAAAAGCTTTATTGAATGCCAATGCGAGAGAATGAATACTAAGCTTATGGGACATCTCATCCATTTTTTGGCTCCTTAAAATTAATTGGATCACGGGTATGTTGTTTTTGATTAGATTAGCTGTGACTGTTTAACCAAGGTGGGTTATGGCAGCGAAGAACGACATCCTATGATTCGGGAACATAGGGCTTAGAGAAAACAAAGCCTATAAAAAATGAATATTTATTAGGACTGAATAAATCATCAATAATCTATTATTGAATATGAAGTGTGGGTTACTAAGTAACCCATGTCTATATCGAAAAATGCCCCAGATCGCTGCTATGGCGTGATTGATAGAAATAGAAGTTTTAAAGAAATATATACATGAAATTTAAAGCGATTGAATGAATCATAACTGAGTTACAACGAGGCTGTCCAAAAAGGAGAACAGCCGCCCCTTTTGGGTAGGCAGATGGCATGATGGGAATTTTAAAAGATTTTGAGCGGTTATATAAAATGGTCCAGTAAGAAAAAATTGTAGCCTAGTAGTTCCATTTATATTAATGTGTGCCATTTATTCCTTTGATATGAACCATTAGGCTACAAAAGNATTTTTAAAAAAAAAACAAAAAAAGTCAATAAGCCGCGTTGCCTCATAAAAAATCTTACCGAAACGGGACCATGCCTCATAAAAAATCTTACCCAAAACGAGTAGCCTAACCGGGAGCGAGCAAAGCCGGAAGGGGCGAAGGCGGAGTTGTCCAAGCGGTACCAACGCTACAACCCGGTCTTGTTACAACAGGAGGTCCATCGGGCTGTTGATGCCCTTGAGGTTTTTTAGCCATGGTAAGATTTTTATTTCGAGGCATCCATCTGTTACGGTAAGATTTTATTTTGAGGCATTACGTCCGTGAATAAGGAATAATATAATTAAAGCCCTACGTAATTCCTTATATTATAAAGAGATATTGATTTTTCTGGGAAAGGATCGTATATTGAGTTGAGGCCGTTTTAGGCCAAAATTTTTTTGTAATACAAGGAGGCATTTGATGATGGATCACAATTATGTCATGAAATGCAATGGAAATGTGTCTAAAATAGACGCATTTTGGCGGGATGTTCTTTTTGAAAAAGACGGGTGCTCCTATATCCGGCTTGGTGACGGGGATGAAGTTGCGGAATTTGGAACCGAAGGGCTACTTGATGCCAACGCAATTTTTTTTGGTAGTGAAATCGGTCGGGTCCCAGAAAAATACTTCAAAAATATTTCGGCTCGATACCCAGAGGTACTTATCACAATTATTTGTGATGGATGGGATGCCGGAGTCCGCGAGTATCAGGTTTATCTTGGTGGGAAGTTATATGAGTGGGTTGCCGATTTTTACTGGCATTGGAACGTTAACGGTGAAGCTGAAACTTTCAATCGACAACTAGCGGATACTGTCTCTCGACAATGGCAATGCTTGTTGCTGAACGCTTCATAAAATATTAATCAGAGTCGTTTCCCATCGAGAAACGACTCTGATGTTTTATTCCTTCGCATGGTACATACTACATATTGTAAACATTGCTTCATTTTAACCGTCCCAAGGGGTGGGTTATGTGCCCCGCGGATGGAATAAATATGCCTAAAAGGACATCAAGGGTATTGAAATGGCCCATACCTCTTTTTACGGTAATTTTTTATTGACGAAATTCTCTATTCAGTTTACAATATGTCAACTTTAGGTAAGATGGGATGGGAAAATGCAACCGACACAGCCATGCAAGACAGAAGCAGACCGGCTTGTATACCTTTGCCAGAAATCAGGGCTTACGGCCATACAGTTTGCAGAGAACTGCGGCCTGTCCAAGTCTCAGTTATCCCACTTTATGAATGGTAGACGTAGGCTTTCCCGTGAAGCCTTGGAAAAGCTGGCTCAACAAGATATAGACATCAACTGGCTGCTTACCGGAAAAAGCATAAGACAGGAGATAGTATGGATAAATCGATAGTCTTTATATCTCACTATGCAGAAGAAAAAGAATTTGCACAATTGTTGGGTACTTTCATTGAGAATTGTTTTTATAATAATATTACTTGTTTTATCTCGTCGTATACACTTGAGTTGGGAGATGCTTTTCTTGATAAAATACGAAATAATTTTACGAAAAGCGATATTGTGTTAGTCCTGTGTAGTCCCACTTCTATACAAAGGCCTTGGATTTGCGCGGAAGCTGGGGCAAGTTTTTTCACAGGTAAGCTTTGCATCCCTATATGTCATTCAGGATTAGAGTTTAAGGACTTGCCGCCATTCTTTGACAAACTACAAGGAACTTCATTTAAAACAGCAAATGACGCCCAGACATTAATTGAGAAAATCGGCAAGGTTACCCAATGTTCAAATACAATAATTAACATTAATGAGTTTATAACAAGTATTTTGACTTTGGAAACCCAATATACTTTTTGGAATCGATTAATTGCGGCGTTTTCGAACATCTTAGTTGCGATTTGTAATAGTTTTGGTGGGAACACATTTTCGTTATGCTTATTGTGGCTCATTGATGGGAAAGGTAAGATAGCTTTTCACAGGGATGATTTTGTTATTGCCGAAATCAATAAAGCTACCCGTGCTTTCCCAGACATATTTCGTTCTGGTTTCATTGATTTACCAAATACTGGGTTAAGTCGTACCGGGTATATTATTGAGCTAAAACAGGGTTATTACGACTTAAAACCAGACATATATGTAAAATTATTAAATAGTACTTTACCAGTGCAGCGTGTAGAAATTCCCCAAACAAAAAAGATATCTATCCGAGGAAAGGACGCTGATGGTAAACCCATTGACGTTCAGGTATTATTTTACGAAGGAGGCATCAATCAGCCTAATGAAACAACACAAAGCGAACCCCACTGAATAACGAGAAACTACCGCTCTACAGAGCGGATAAAACCGCCCGCAATTTTGTCACGCTTGTGACTTTATTCCCGAACGCCATCACCGAAATGCGCGACGAAAACCTTGCCACAAATGGAAAAGGTCGGAATAAATAACTTGCCAGTAAGCCCAGAAAAGAGGATGCTGGATATGTACAGGAAGGTGTTTCAGGGAACCGGAGTTCTTGGTTCCCTAGGGGGAGCCTTTTTGAAGGGGAGAAAGATGGGTTTTAACTTAACCAATGTAGATTACCAGGAATTTTTGGAAAAGAAAGAATATATTGGCAATGCCCGGATCAGGCCCGATGACATGAATATTTTTGAATGGCTGTCTGTGGCAGATGCTGATATGAAGAAAACTCCGGAGGGGCAGCAGCTTATCGCCGCCTTACAATCCGTTGATGACTAAAGCAAGCAGACACATGCATTGTTTGGCAGCCTTGGCTTGGTATAGATCCTTCCAGCTTCCCACTATGAGCAGGAAGTATGAGCAAAACCCCAAAATTCAGGAGATTCCAAGATGTGTCAGGAGGATTCTGGTACCGGATGTTGACAAAAAAAGAGAGTTTTCCTATAGTAAAAATGTATTATTTTCCTTAATTGGATGCTAGTGACACAGAGTGGACTAAAACTCTGGATCTGCTCGTGGGGGTTCGAATCCTCCCTGGGGAAGATATTTTACTTTAAACCAAATTGAGGATTCGAACCCGGAGCACCCGCCGACCAACGGGAGGAAAAGCCGCCAGGATGGCGGCGTAAGGGTGTGGAGGCGCCTGTAGGGAAGCAACAGGATGTTGCTGACCGGAAGGTCGAATCCTCCCTGGGGAAATTAGTAAGTCATTATAGGGTAAAGAGTTATATTAAGAACCTCTGGAACGTATTCAATTTCTTTTCTGCTGTACCCACTGGCTGGACGTAGTGTTCTGCGTACCCTATAACATTTCCTGGTAGGCCTTGTAATAGGCTTCCCGGCGGTAATTGTTCAGGGCGTCCGTAATTTGAGAGCGTATCTCCGGATCTTTCAGGGCTTCCACCGCCTCAGTGCTGTACCGGTCTCCGGCCAGTTCTATGAGTTCATTCATGATAAAGTCCGCAGTACGGTTGATTTGATAGCTCCGGCCTATGGTATCCGTGGCGGCGTCAATACAATCCGCTATGGTGCAAATATCGATCATAAACTGGTAGGGGGAAGTGGTGTTGTCAAAATCAGGGGGATAGCCCCGCTTGCCGTTATGGTCCTTATGATGACCCCGCACTACATCGGGGATGCTGCCGTAGATTTCCTTGTCAAGGAACTTAAAGCCCCCGCCGGGATGCCGCTTTATCATGCCGAACTCATTGTCCGTCAGACGGCGGGAGGTAACCGAGACTGCCTGTATGTAGGATATCTTGCCGACATCGTGGGCCATGCCGGCCAGGTTTGCCTCTTCCAGTATTTCTTCTTCCAGGGCGACAACCTCCTCGGCGGTTTTTGCCCCCCGCATATTGATGAGCTTTGCCGGATCGTGGTCGATGAAGTACTTGGTGATCAGGGTTATCATCCTGGCGACCATCATGGAATGGACATAGGTGGGCAGGTGGTTGTGGGTGGTGGTTTTGAGGATCAGGTCGATATACTCCCGGCGGTTTTGTATATCCAGGGCGTTATCCATGACACACTGGAGTTCATCCCCCATGGCTTCAATCACACTGAGGTCCACCAGGGAAATACCCCGCAGGAATTTAAACAGGGCCAGCGCTACCCCCGGGAGCTCCTCATGGCTGCTGGAAATTCTGTTCAGGTACCGGGCAAGGAGGGCGCTGCAGGTTATCACCACGTTGATCCGGTTATTGGTGACTACAAAATCCCGGGGAGGGTCCTGCCACTCAAATTGAACTGCCAGGCAGTCACGGAGTATGTCGAGGTATTGTTCCATGGTGATATGGCCGGTGTGGAAGGCGGAAACGGCGTAGCAGGCTATGGTCATGCCGTTTTCTTTTTCTGTTTTTTTAGTCTCCTCCCCTATAACAGCCCTCCGCTTTTCCCGGTCCGAACCATGCAGTATCCCCAGCTCCCGGCTGTCAAAACCCTGAACCAGGACCTGGTAATTTCGTTCCGCCAGATCTTCGTCTATGGGTTTGCCGACCCCGAACTCCAAATGGCTTCCAACCCAACCCTGCAGCTTATAGACCTTATTCGTCAATTCGTCCCAGGGAAAATCCGGGTCCAGACTGCGCACATCCTGCCGGGCATAGAACAAAACGGCCTTATCCACGGTGTCAAAAAACTCCCGGTATGATCCGTAATTGAACAAACAGGCTGTCAGGCCGCGGTAGGCCGCAACGGCGTAATACCGGGTTTTTTTATCTTTTATAGAAACATAGTCCCCGGCTAAATCCAATACCCGGTGCATGGCTTCGATAGCCTCGGCGGTGAACATAATGCCGTTCAGGTAATGACAGATTTCCCCAATTATGTACTGGCATTGCAGCTCCCGCTCGATCTTTCCTGTAGCCTGGGCATTTACAGCCAGGGCCTTGAAGAGCTCCAGGGCCAGAAACTGATCCACGCTTTTACCCTCATCTCCCAAATAGGGAACCGAATAGAGCCGGCAGGCAAATGCAAAAAGCTCATCCGCCTCGGCTTCCGCAAGGGCGGCGGGATCGGCGAATACCGGTTTAAGATTTTCGTCAATAAAGGTGTTATTTTCAACCATGATGATACGGCATTTTCCCGTCCGTTCGATCATGGTCTTAATTATTTCGTCCGCGTTTAGTCCCCTGGGCAATTTTTCATTGGTCAGGCGGGTATAGGTTTCTGCGTTTTCAATAAAATGATCCTGAATTTCTTTGTGTATCAATCTAAGGTTCTCCCCTATATCCTGAATATATCACAGAAAAAACCAATTTTACAGATTTTCAACCAACTATATCAGCCCCGGAGTTAATTTGTCAACGCGCGCCGGTATGCAAAATTAAAATCCCCCTTGCACAAGCGCCCCTCGGGTGTTACCGTAATGACTAATCCTGAAATGTGAGGCAATGTAAATGGCCGGATATTTCATTAAGCGAATCTTACTTGCCTTGGCAACCCTGCTTCTGGTGATATGCCTGACCTTTATTCTGATGAATACCGTCCCCGGGGGGCCGTTTCTGGGAGAAAAGGCTATTTCGGCCCGAGTTTTGGCGGAACTTGAGGCGAAATACGGCCTGGATAAGCCACTTCCGGTACAGTTAAAGAACTATGTCCTCGGCCTCCTCCGGGGGGACATGGGGGTTTCCTTAAAAATGCAGAAAAATAGGCCGGTCCGGATCATTATTGGGGAGATGTTTCCTGTTTCGGCGAAGATTGGGGCCATTGCCCTGCTCTGGGCGACCATTGTGGGGATTAGCCTGGGGTGCTTAGCGGCGTATACCCGGGGAAGGTGGGAGGACAGCCTGCTCCAGGTTGTTACCACCCTGGGGGTGGCCTTCCCGGTCTTTGTCAGCGCCACGGCGCTGCTGGTTCTCTTTGCCGGGGGGGTGTTTCATGTTTTCCCAAGCTCCGGTATTAGCCGGGGGCCTATCAGCTATGTGCTTCCCTGTTTTACCCTGGGGCTCACCCCCATGTGCTCCATTGCCCGGTATACCCGGTCTTCTATGCTGGATGTGCTTAATAAGGAATACATTAAGACCGTCCGGGCTTACGGGCACCCGGTTTCGCACCTGATCTTCAAACACGCCCTCAGGAATGCCCTGATCCCGGTGGTTACCTACATGGGCCCCCTCATCGCGGCGGTGCTGACCGGCACCTTTGTGGTGGAGAGCGTCTTTAACATCCCTGGTCTGGGTCGTTACTTTATCCAGAGCATACAAAACCGGGACTACCCGCTGATCATGGGAACCACCATCTTCTTTGCCGCCCTGGTTATCCTGATGAGCGTCCTGGTTGACCTGATCTACAAGATCATCGATCCCCGGATCCAGTTTTCCAACGAGGCCGGCTGATGGAAGCCCTGGACTTTACCCCTGCCACCAGGGAAGAAAAGGAAGCCTTTACCCCCCAGCATAAAAGCGTTTCCTACTGGGAGGATGCCTGGAGGCGGTTGAAGAAGAACCATGTCGCCATGGTTTCCCTTGGGGTTATCATCTTCCTCATAGTTTTCGCCTATGCCGGGCCTCTTTTCGTGGCCTATACCTACGATGAGCAGGTGCGGGGCAGTGAAAACCTGGCGCCCCTCGCCAATTCTCCCCTTGAACTGGAAAAGATTGCAAAGGGCGAAGGGGTCTTTCCCCACGTCTTCGGGACCGATACCCTGGGCAGGGATATTTTTGTCAGGGTTATGTTCGGAACCCGGGTGTCCATGCTCATTGGGGTTATGGCGGCGATACTGACCCTGCTTATCGGGGTGGTCTACGGATCAATCTCGGGCTTCATAGGGGGGCGGACGGATCTGGTGATGATGCGTATCGTGGACATCATCTATTCGGTTCCCGATGTGCTCGTCGTATTACTGCTGGCAGTAACCCTGAAGCCCCTGCTCAGTTCCTTCGCGGACGCTAACCAGACTAACCTTATGGGGCGCCTGGTCATTTCCCTGGGGCCCAGCATTATCGCTATTTTTATCGCCTTTGCCCTGCTGTACTGGACCACCCTGGCCCGGATAGTCCGGGGGCAGATACTCCAGCTCAAACAGCAGGAGTACGTCATCGCCGCGGTTGCCCTGGGGGCGCGGGATTCGCGGATCATCCTGAAGCATCTGCTTCCCAACTGCGTAGGTTCCCTGGTGGCAGCCACCTGCCTTCAGATACCCATCGCCATCTTCCTGGAATCCTTCCTTTCCTTCCTGGGCCTCGGGGTAAACGCCCCCATGACCAGCCTGGGATCCCTTTCAGCGGACGCCCTGGGGGGAATGTACACCTATACGTACCGGCTTATCATTCCGGCACTGATACTGTGCCTTTTGATCCTCTCCTTTAATCTTTTTGGCGACGGACTGCGGGATGCCTTGGATCCCCGGCTCAAGAAATAGGGGGGGCGGTATGGTGGAAGATACCTTGCTTGATGTCCATGATTTACAGGTTTCCTTCTTTACCCCCGTGGGGGAGGTGAAGGCCGTGGGGGGCATAAGCTATATCCTCAAATACGGTGAGGTCATGGGCATTGTGGGCGAATCCGGATCCGGCAAAAGCGTGGAGGCCTATTCGATTCTGGGCATCCTGGATTCCCCGGGAAAGGTCGTGGGCGGGTCCATCAATTTCGAAGGCCGGGACCTGTTGGGCTATTCGGCGAAGGAAATGGAGACGATCCGGGGCAACCGGATGAGCATGATCTTCCAGAACCCCATGGAAAGCCTTAACCCGGTGTATACCATCGGAAACCAGTTGATAGATGTACTGCGTATCCACTCGGCGGATACGGCAAAGGGAACGGCGAAAATTTCCGTCCAGGCCGCACGGGAACGGGCCATTGAGATGCTCCGCCTGGTGGGCATTACCCACCCAGAACAGCGGATGGGCCAGTACCCCTACGAACTTTCCGGGGGTATGCGCCAGCGGGTGATGATCGCCATGGCCCTGCTCTGCGAGCCCCAGCTGCTCATCGCCGACGAGCCGACTACCGCCCTGGACGTTACCATCCAGGCCCAGATACTGGAGCTGATGAAGGACATCAAGGAAAAAACCCGGATGGCCGTGATCTTCATCACCCACAACCTGGCGGTGATCGCCGAAATCTGTGACACCGTTCTGGTGATGTACGGCGGGCATATCGCCGAGCAGGGCACGGTGGAGGATATCTTCTACGCCCCCGCCCACCCCTATACCAGGGGCCTCCTCAGGTCCATGCCCCGCATCGATGCGGAGGAGGCCACGCGGCTGATCCCCATTGAGGGGACCCCCATCAATATGCTGGATCCGAACCCGGGCTGCCCCTTTGCGCCCCGCTGTGAAAGCTGTATGCGTATCTGTATCCAGCAGCTGCCTCCGGAGACAGTACTTGATTCCCCGCCCGGTTCACCGCCCCTGCGGGAACACCGGGTCGCCTGCTGGCTGCCAATCCAGGAGCGATCCCTGCAAGGGCAGAAGGAGCCGCAACCATGACCCGGCTTATAGAACTGGAAAACCTGAAAAAGCGGTTCCGCGTCAAAGAAGCCTGGGGCAAAGTCCGGTACATTCACGCCGTGGAAAACGTGCCCCTGTATATTGACCAGGGGGAAACCTTAGGCCTGGTGGGAGAATCGGGCTGCGGCAAGACCACCCTGGGGCGGACCATCCTGCGGCTCCACGAACCAAGCTCGGGGAAAATCTTCTTCCGGGGCCAGGACATTACCCATGCGGATATGCTTCCTTATAGAAGGAAGATGCAGATCATCTTTCAGGACCCCTCATCCTCTCTCAATCCCCGGATGACCGTGGGTGAAATTGTGGGGGAACCGATCGACATCCACCACCTGGCAGCTTCCAAGGCAGAGCGGAAGGATCGGATCAACTACCTCCTCTCCCGGGTGGGCCTGAACAGCGAGCACGCCAACCGCTATCCCCACGAATTTTCCGGCGGCCAGCAGCAGCGGATCGGCATAGCCCGTGCCCTGGCGGTGGAGCCCGAGTTTATTGTCTGCGACGAGCCCGTATCCGCCCTGGACGTGTCCATCCAGTCCCAGATTGTGAACATGCTTGAGGATATGCAGCGGGAACTGGGACTGACCTACCTCTTTATCGCCCACGACATATCGGTGGTGCGCCACATTTCCCGGCGCATCGCCGTGATGTACCTGGGCAACCTGGTAGAGCTGGCGGACAGCAATGAGCTGTACAAAAACCCCCTGCACCCCTACACCAAAACCCTGCTCCAGGCGGTTCCCATACCGGACCCGCGGATCACCCGTTCCCGGCAGCGGATCATCCTGAACGGGGAAATCCCGAGCCCCATGGACCTCCCCCCGGGCTGCCGGTTCAGTACCCTCTGCCCCAACGCCATGAAACGCTGCTCCGAAACAGCGCCCGTGTTGACCGAAGCTGCCCCGGGACACCAGGCCGCCTGCCACCTGTTCGCTTAAACCGCCCGGCTGTTCGGCTTTATAGGCGGCCATTCATTCCATAAACCTAATTTGGGAATTAATTCTGGAAGTCTGGCCGCTGGCCGGCTTGTCCGGGCGGAAATTGGGAAGTATACTTAATCCAGAAAAGCAGACGGAGGAGATACATGGAATTACAATACACCTACTGGCAAGAAGATGATGGGTGGTATATCGGATACTTTGACAATTTTCCCGATCACCCAACCCAGGGACAGACGATTGAAGAACTGGAACTCATGCTCAAGGACTTATACGATTGTTTGGAACTCTCCAAATATCACAAAGCAAAATTATTTATTGCATGAAAAGGGTGGATTTAATTAAAGTCATTACCAATAATGGCGCTGTATTTGTCCGCCATGGAGGCGGTCATGACGTTTATAAGCAGCCCAAAACCGGGAAACAGGATGCTATTCCCCGGCACACGGAAATCAAAGAATACGTAGCCAAAAGCATCATCAAGAATTTGTCCTAAGGCGAGCCGGCAGCCCCCTCCTCCCCAAACGGCGCCTTCGGTTTCCAGTCACCGTTGCGCTACTTCGGTGTTCAGTATCTTTATTCATTTGGAATATTCTGATACTATTCTCTTAGCTTTCTAAAATCCAATAAAGAAGCATATTTATTTTTCAAGGAGGTATTTTTATGAAAAAAAATAGTATACTGCCGGTTCTGTTGGTTCTGGTAACGGCCTTGGTTGTTACCGGCTGCGGCGGCAAAAAACCGGCTGCTGCGGCCGGTGGGACCCAAATGACCATCGTGGTCGGGTCCGAACCGAACACCATCGATCCTGCGCTGAATTCAGCGGTAGACGGGGCTATCTATCTGGTGCAGAGCTTTGAAGGGCTCTACAAGTATGAAGATAACGGGAAGGGCAACGCCGCCCTGGTCCCCGGCCAGGCCGAAAGCGCGCCGGAGAAAACGGTAAACCCCGACGGGTCCGTTACTTACCTGTTTAAGCTGCGGAACAACCTGAAGTGGTCCGATGGTCAGGCCTTTACCGCCAAGGACTTTGTCTACGGCTGGCAGCGCCTGGTGGACCCCGATACCGCTGCGGACTATAACTACATGATTGATATGGTTAAAAACGCCAACGAGATAATGGAAGGGGAGCTTGATAAAAGCCAGCTGGGCATCCGGGCAATCGACGACCGGACCCTGGAAATTATCCTGACCTATGACTGCCCCTATTTCTTTGAAATCGCCGCCTTCCCCGCGGCCTTCCCGGTCCGGGCCGATGTTATTGCAAAAGCGGCGGATCAGTGGACCTTCAGTCCCGCTACCTACATTGGAAACGGTCCCTACCGCCTGAAGGAATGGGTCCACAACAGTTATCTTCTCTACGAAAAAAACCCCAACTATTACGAACCGGTCATCGGCCCGGACACCCTCCGCTTTGCCCTGATGGACGATG
Source organism: Treponema primitia ZAS-1 (assembly GCF_000297095.1). Lineage (NCBI taxonomy): Bacteria > Pseudomonadati > Spirochaetota > Spirochaetia > Treponematales > Treponemataceae > Treponema > Treponema primitia. The sequence continues at coordinate 40,257 of NZ_AEEA01000042.1, forward strand.
ATAACGCCATACTGTCAGGTTTCCGCAGCGGGGACATTGACTTTGCGGAGAATCCGCCGGTGGACGAAATCCCCACCCTGCTTTCTTCGGGCGATTTATCCGTGGCGGATTATCTGGGTACCTATTTTGTTACCTTTAACAACCAGAAGGCGCCCTTTAACGATGCCCGGGTTAGGAGGGCCTTCTCCCTGGCCATCGACCGGAACTATCTGGTCGACCAGATCAGCCGTACCGGAGAAAAACCCGCCGCCGGCTTCGTTCCCTCGGGCATTTCCGACGCCGCCGGTCCCGGAAGCGATTTCCGCGAAGTTGGCAAGGACTATTACAGCATAAATTCTGCGGATTACAACAGTAATAGTGCGGAGGCGAAACGGCTCCTGGCGGAAGCGGGGTATCCCGAAGGCAGGGGGTTCCCGGTGGTGGAATACCTTTACAACACCAGCGACCAGCACCGCGCCATTGGCGAAGCCATGCAGAATATGTGGCGTACCGTTCTGGGGGTCAACGTAACCTTAAGCAATCAGGATTGGGCGGTCTTCATTGATAACCGCAAGCTCGGTAACTATATCTTTGCCCGGCACGGCTGGATCGCGGATTACAACGACCCCATCTCCTTCCTGGACTTATTTGTCACCGGGGGCGGCAACAACGATCCCCAGTATTCAAACTCCCGGTACGACGCGCTTGTAGCCGCCGCCAAGGCTACATCGGTTCCCGAGGAACGGTTTCGCTTTATGCACCAGGCGGAGGACATCTTCATGAAGGAAGACGCCGCGGTTGCGCCGATCTATTTCTACACCCAGCCCTACCTGTCAAAGCCCGGTATCAAGGGTCTGTATTACACCCCCCTGGGATTCTTCTTCTATAAAAACGTGACGGGTCTATAAGCTTCTGAATCTTTTTGGGAAATATGAGGTAAGTCCTTGTAATACAAAGACTTACCTCATTCTTTTAAAATAAGCTATACATTAAGGCTCTTTACCCATGCGGCCAAATCATCCTTAGAGGGCTTGCCGTTGAGCAATTTGCCTTCTTTCCAGAGAGCGGCGCCGGAAACGGAAGTTTGCAGCTTTTCTTTCGTCTTGCCCAATCCGCTGCTGCCGGATGTTGCAAAGGGCACAATCGTCTTTCCTGAAAAATCATAGCTTTCCAAAAACGTGTTAATGATGGTTGGGGCCACATACCACCAAATTGGGAAGCCCACAAATACAACATCATATGCCGCAATATTGGCATTTTTATCCGCAAGCGCCGGGCGGGATGATGGGCCTTTCATTTCTATCGAACTGCGGGACTGACTGTCCTTCCAGTCCAAATCGGCCTTGGTATAGGGTACTTCCGGCTTGATTTCATACAGGTCGGCGCCCGCCGCCTCCGCCAGTTTCTTGGCAAGTTCGGATGTAACCCCGCTTGCTGAAAAATACGCGACTAATTTTTTGCCCATACTTCACACTCCTTATTATTGCGGACTTGCCCGGCTACTTTGAGGACTTATACTTCCCGCTGGCGATTCCGTCATCCACATACCGGAGCCGCCGGGAAAGATCCCGGGCCAGGTTCATCAGCATAAGGGAAAAGGCTTTGATATCCAGCTTGTAAATGCTCCGCAGGGCCCGGTTGGAGATGGACATAACCCGGGTGGGAGTCAGGGCTTTGATGGTGGCCGCCGAGGGCATCACGTCAAGGACTTCCATCTCCCCAAAGGCGTCCCCCTCTTTAAATTCAAAGAGGACGATGCCGGTCTTCTCCGCCGCTACCCGGCCTTCCAGGATAAAGCGGATCTTATCATTGGGCTCACCCTCAACGATGATAGCATCTCCGGGCGCATAGTCTTCCTGTTCCATTAGAGGCATGATCTGGTCGATCTGGTCCTCTAAAAGACCGCCGAACAGTGAATATTTCTGCAAGGATGAAGGACTCACCATAGACTACCCCCTTTACACATTGAATTTGAAAAACATCACATCCCCATCACGGACGATATATTCCTTCCCTTCGATGCGGTACTTCCCGGCTTCTTTGATCTTCGCCTCAGTACCGTACTTAACAATATCTTCATACGAATATACTTCTGCTTTGATAAATCCCTTTTCAAAATCGGTGTGAATAACCCCCGCAGCCTTGGGGGCAGTATCCCCGATATGCACGGTCCAGGCCCGGCACTCATCCGTCCCGGCGGTAAAAAAGGTCTGGAGCCCCAAGAGCCGGTACGCCGCATGAACCAGGGCGCCCAGGCCGGATTCCGTGAGCCCCAGCTCTTCCAGAAAGGCGAGTTTGTCAGCCGGGTCATCGATGTCCGCCAGTTCCGCTTCGAACTTCCCGCAGATGATCACCGCCTCGGAATTTTCAGCGGCGGCCCGGGCCTTTACCCTATCGATGTAGTTGTTGCCGCCCTTACCCGCCGAAATAGCCTTCATCGTTTCCTCGTCCACGTTACAGACGTAGAGCTGGGGTTTGGCGGAAATAAAGTGACAGTCGTAGACCGCAGCCCGCTCATCGTCGCTCAGGTCCGCCTGCCGGGCGGGTTTTCCCGCTTCCAGCAGGGGGCCGATTTTGTCCAGGGCGGACAGAACCGTCTCGGCGCTTTTCTGTTCCCCCTTCGCCTGCACCTTGAGGGACCGTTCCGCCCGCTCCCGGCGTTTGGCAAGGGTCTCAAGATCCGCCAGGGCCAGTTCGACGTTTATGGTTTCCATATCGGAATCGGGGTCTACCTTATTGGACACATGGATGATATCGGGGTCGTCAAAACAGCGGACCACCTGGGCTATCACCCCCACCTCCCGGATATGGGACAGAAACTGGTTCCCCAGCCCCTCACCCTTGGAGGCGCCCTTCACCAGACCGGCAATATCCACAAACTCCACCGCCGCCGGGATGATCCGTTCAGGCTTAAACAGGGCGGAAAGCTCGGAAAGCCGGGGATCCGGTACGTCGACGATCCCCACGTTGGGATTAATGGTGCAGAAGGGATAATTCGCCGCTTCCGCCGGCGCCGAGCTCAGGGCTGAAAAGATAGTAGACTTTCCCACATTGGGAAGCCCCACGATGCCGCAGTTAAGTGCCATACTTCCTATTGTACGGGACCCTTAGCCTAGGGTCAACACTTAAATACTTTTGTCCCGATTGTTCCTTTATTGCATTTTGTTGATTTTTACTTCAACCAGTGATAATATATAAACAATGATAAGAACATCGAAGGCTTTTACAATTGAAATTGACGATACGAACGCGGCGGTTGGCGATATACTTTCTCAGCTTGATTTGGATCACCTGAGTAAGCATTCTGTCGGCATTATTACCTGTTTCCCCGATTTTATCAGTTCCGGGGTAATCGCCGCTTTGGCGGAGAAGCTGCCCTTCCCCTTGGCAGGAACCACCACCCTGGCGGGTTCGACCAACGGCGCCATGGGCGAAATGCTTCTCATCCTTACGGTACTCACCAGCGATGATGTGGAATTCAGCGTCGGCCTGACCGGGCCTATTAGCGGCGAGGATGAAAAGCCCCTGCGCCAGGCCTGGGAAAAGGCTGTGGCCGGACGGGCGGAAAAACCTGCCTTAATGCTGAGTTTTGCCCCCCTGCTGCTCAATGTGTCGGGGGACTTTTTTGTGGAGGCATGGTCCGCCATTACGGACAATGTGCCTAACTTCGGTACCTTAGCGGTGGATAACAACCCCGATTACCATGAAGCCCAGACCATTTACGGCGGTCTGGCGTACCGGGATCGGTATGTGTTTATCCTCTGTTACGGAAAGCTTGATCCCCACTTTTTTGTCGGCGGCATTTCCGAGTCGAAGGCCTTTCGGGATAAGGGTGTGGTCACCGCATCAAAGGGCAACCTTTTAAGCGGCGTCAACGGCGTTTCCGTGGCGGCCTATTTGAAGGGCCTGGGGCTTGAAACCGACGAGAAGGGCGATATAACCGGGATCAATTCCTTTCCTTTTATTCTGAATTATAACGATGGGACCCGGCCTATTATCCGGGTAATGTTCGCCATTGCTCCCGACGGTTCGGCGGTCTGCGGCGGCTATGTCCCCGAGGGAGCTACGCTGATGGTGGGCGCCATTACTGCCGAGGAAGTACTTACCACCACCGAGGCGGTGCTGAAAGAGGCCCTTGCTTCCGGAAAGGAACGATCCTGGCTGATGTTCAGCTGTGTAGGCCGTTTCTTTGCCCAGGGCTTCAATACCACTGCGGAGATGGAGAAGGTAGAATCCGTACTCGGCGCCACATCCTTCCACCTTGCCTATTCCGGGACGGAACTCTGCCCGGTTTACGGAAAGAACGGAGCCTTAACCAACCGCAGCCATAACGATACCATGGTGATCTGTGTCCTCTGAACTGGAACAGGCTCAGCTGCAAATACGGAAACTTGAGAGGGAGCTCAAGCAGGCCAATACTATTATTGAGCGCAATAAAATAGTAGCCGCAGCCAAGGATAATTTAAGTAAGATAATTTCGGACAGTAAATCGGAGCTGGAAAAATACATGAACCTGCTCCTGGAGAATTGTCCTGATATTATTATTCTCTTTGATCGGGACGGAAAAATTGTTTACTGTACCGATATTTTTCTCAAGGCCATCCGTGTTCCCGCCTTCGCCATGATCCAGGGAATGCACTATGAGGATCTGCTGAAGGAATATACCCCCAAAGCCTTTGTCGATCAGGCCAATGATATTTATGACCGGCATACCCGCAGCGACAACCTCGACAACAGGCCGGTGCACCTCCACGAAACCATAGACTTTGGCAAGGACGGAAACTTTCGGGATTACAGCGTACAGATCAGCCCCATGCGAGACGAGGCCGGCGCCAATATCGGCGCCCTGGTGCTCTTCTACGATACTACCGACCTCCTTGCGGCCAAGCGGGAAGCGGAAAAGGCCAATAAGGCAAAGTCCGATTTTCTCGCTACCGTATCCCACGAGATACGTACCCCCATGAACGCAATCATCGGCATTTCCAATATGCTTAAATCTACGAAGTTGGATGATGTGCAGATGGGCTACCTTAAAAACATCCAGAATTCATCCAATGTCCTGCTCACGCTGATCAACGATATCCTTGACTTCTCAAAAATCGAAGCGGGGAAGCTGGAACTGCTGTCGGACTATTTCAGGCTCGAATCCCTGTTGGGCCGTTTGAAGGTCATGTTTGAACTCCTTTTCCCCGAAAAGGATCTGAGCTTTAACTGTGCCTTCTCCGGCGATCTTCCGGAGGTGCTCTACGGCGATGAAAAACGCATAGGTCAAATAGTGACCAATATCCTCAACAACGCCCTTAAATATACCCGGGAAGGGGGAGTAACGTTCAGGGTTGAATGTGATGGGGAAGCGATTGACACCGTCCAAAGGATACGTTTTGTTGTGGAGGATACGGGTATCGGTATTAAGGAAGATTCCATACCCCGGCTCTTTACCGCCTTTGAACAACTGGATGTGGTGCGGAACAAACAAGTCCAAGGAACGGGGCTGGGGCTGGCGATCACGAAACGGCTCTGTGAAATGATGCAGGGCGAGATCGATGTAAAAAGTGTATACGGTAAGGGCTCTGTTTTTTCCATTACCCTGCCCCTCAAGACAGGCCGTCCATCGGACCTGACGGAGCTTGAAGTAAGGGTTATCAAATTTACTGCCCCCGGTGCGCGGGTACTTTTGGTTGACGATATTGAAATCAATCTTGAAGTTGCCGGTTTTATCCTCGAATCATTTGAGATTCATTCCGATACGGCAAAAAGCGGCAGGGAAGCGCTGGAAAAGGTCAAGGCCAATGTGTACGATCTTATCCTGATGGACCACATGATGCCCGAAATGGACGGCCTGGAGGCAACAAGGGAAATCAGAGCCCTGGGGGGCTGCTACGCGGGTATTCCAATTATAGCCCTCACCGCCAACGCCGTTTCCGGAGCAAAGGAAATGTTCCTGGCCAACGGCTTCAACGGTTTCCTCTCCAAGCCCATGGACGCCTATATGGTCGCCGAAGTCCTCCTCACCTGGCTGCCCGAAAGACTTATCAAAAAAATCTCCTAAAAACAGCACAGAAAATACCCTGAATGGGCATACGCGCCTAAGGCGTGGTAGTTCTGCGATCAGGCCCGGTGAAGCCATGCGCCCTAACGGCTCGGAAGTGCGCCGTCGAATAGTTCAACGTGGGGTGGCGCAGGAAAAAAACATGAGGGGACCCTCTGGGGAGGCTCATGTTTTTTTTCCTGCGACAGGCCCCCAGAACCATTGCGCACTTCCGCTAACCCCATAAAAGGCGCATGGCTTCACCGGGGAGCGTTTCTGAGATCCTCCATAAAGGGAATGGGGGTCGTGTCCACATCATCAATATGGATGCCATCGTACTTCTTCGTTTCAAGCACAATTACCTTGCTCAAAAGCAGTACCGCAACGATGTTTGGAAGTATCATCAGGGCATTCAGGGCGTCCGCAATATCCCAGACAAGACCCAGGGGAATGGCGGCGCCGACTAGTACAATGATGGTGTAGAGGACACGGTAGGGAATAACGATCTTTGACCCAAAGAGGTATTCGGCGCCCTTTTCACCATAGTAGGACCATCCCAGGATGGTGGAGAAGGCGAAGGTGAGCAGACCGAAGGTGAGAATGAGGGTACCCAGGATCGGTATCTGGCCGAAGGCCGCATTGGTCAGGGCGCCGCCGTTACTGTAGTCAATGGCGGGGTTCGCGATTGCGGAACTTACCACCACGAGACCGGTCATAAGGCACACCACCACGGTATCCCAGAAGGTACCGGTCATGGAGACCAGGGCCTGCCTGACGGGATTCATGGTCTTGGCCGCAGCGGCGACTATGGGCGCGGAACCCATACCGGATTCGTTGGAGAACAAGCCCCGGGCAATACCAAACCGGGCTGCTGCCATCACGCCGTAACCCAGCAATCCGCCGGTCACCGCCTTGGGGGCGAAAGCGTAGGTACAGATTTCTACAACCGCGGCGCCGAGATAGGCGCGGTGTATAACCAGGATGATGATACAGCCGATGGTGTAGATGATAGACATAACCGGGACCAGCCTTTCGCACACCTTGGTAATAGTCTTGATACCGCCGATGATCACCAGGCCGGTAAAGGCCATCATTACCACCCCGGAGATCCACTTGGCGATACCGAAGTTCCGGTACACCAGATCCGCCACCGCATTGGACTGAACCCCATCGCCTATGCCGAAGGCTGCCAGGGCTGCAAAGACCGCAAACAGAATCCCCAGCCACCGCTGTTTAAGCCCACGCTCCAGGGCGAACATGGCCCCGCCGAGCATGGTACCCTGCTTGGTCTTTACCCGGTACTTAACCGCTATCAGGGACTCGCTGTACTTGGTGGCGATGCCGAACACGCCGGTCAGCCACATCCACAGTACTGCCCCGGGTCCGCCCAGGGCAACCGCCGTACCAACCCCGATAATATTACCGGTTCCGATGGTAGAGGCCAGGGCGGTGGTCAGGGCGCCGAACTGGGACACATCCCCTTGGCCGCCCTTGTCCTTGGTTACCGAAAGCTTGATACCCAAACCAAGTTTCCTCTGAATGAATCCGGTTCTGACGGTCAGGTACAGGTGGGTACCGAAAAGCAGTACCAGGAGCCAGGGCCCCCAAAGCCACCCGTCAATCGTGGATACGATTTTCCCAAACGCTTCCATAAAAACTCCTCAAAACGATTTCTAGGCCGCAATTAAAAGGCCATGGTTCAGTGTAGCATTGGCCGGCGTATTTGTCTAAACATTTGTAATTTCGCCGTGGTGACACCGTGGTGACTTCACCGTTTCCCGTTTCCTCCGCTTCAGCCATTGCCAGAGCAGGGGTACTTTGGTAAAATGGGCAAATAGTGTGTACAAATTGAGGAGGTGGTGATGGCATTTGCGTTGAGTTCCTACCCTGTGATATATCGGGCAAAGTATCAGGGACCCGGGTCCCCTGGCGAGACATGGAAGGAAGAGTATCTGGAGAAACCCCATAAAACCCCGGCGGAAGAGGCTGCCCTGGGCGCCGATGCGGCAAATGCCCTGGCGGATTCCCGGAATTTCTATACCAATATGCCTCTGGTAGGCTATACCACCCAATACGGCCTGTCCTGTTTTGAGGGACTTAAGGCGCTGCCCCAAAAAGACGGCGGCCTGGCGATTTTCCGGCCCGACCGGAACGCGGCCCGGTTCAACAAGTCCATGATCGGGCTCTATATGCCCGGCTTTCCCGAGGACGCCTTTGTACGGTCCTGCGTGGAGACGGTTAAGCGGAATGTCCAGCTGGGTTTCAAACTGCAGTATAAGGCGGAGTGGGAAAAGGATTCCTTCATGACCGCCGATTCGATCTATATCCGCCCCTTTACCTATGCCGAAGGGGGCATCGGGGTGAATATCTCCCACGAGCCCTGGGTCGTGATTGTCACCACCCCGGTAAGCTCCTATTTTTCCGCCGGCAAATCCGAAGCGGTGGTTACCGAACGGATCCGGGCTACCCCCAAGGGTACGGGCTGGATCAAGGCGTCCTCCAACTACGTTATCTCCGCCCTGGCGAAACACGAAGCCGCGGACGCAGGCTTTATGGAATGCGTGTTCCTGGACGCAACCCACCGGAAATATGTGGAGGAAGGCTCCTCCTGCAATATCTTCTTCCATCTGAAGTCCGGTGAACTGGTAACCCCCGAACTGGGGGACACCATCCTGCCGGGGATTACCCGTTCCAGTATCATTGAGCTGGCCAAAGACCGGGGCGTGAAGGTTTCGGAACGTCAAATCGCCATCGACGAAGTCTTTGCGGAAGCCAAGGAATGTTTCGTCAGCGGTACCGCCGCCGGGGCTACCCCCATAGAATCCCTGAGCTACCAGGGTAAGAAAGCGGTTTTCAACGGCGGCAAGGTAGGAGAACTAACCGCGGAAATCAGGGATACCCTAAAAGGCATCCAATACGGCCTCCTTCCGGACACCAAGGGGTGGCTGGTGCGGGTTATATGAGACATAACCCGTTCAATATACTTCCACTAATCCGGTGACAAAGTTATCGCGGCGCATCTTTCTATTTACTCTTTTACTGGTCACGGGGGTTTATCTTCAGGCTCAGGAGATCACCGCAGTTTCCGTAACAGGGCTCGTCCGTACCAAGCCCTATGTGGCGGAATACCCCTTAAAAAAGTTTATCGGCCGGGACGGGATGGGTCTTGATTTTAACGAAGTCCATGCGGCAATGGTCAATACGGGGATTCTCGAACCCCTTTCTATCGGGGTAGAAGAAAACCCGGACGGGGAGGGGATGACCCTTACGGTGCATGTCCGGGAAAAATGGGCCTTTTTCCCCTTCCCGGTGTTTTTTATGGATTCCGATGGGGGTATGAGCGGCGGGGGCGCCTTTATGGACGCCAACGCCTTCGGCTTAAACGACAAGTTTATTGTGGCGGGGATCTTCGGTACCTCCGGTATAATTACTTCACTTATCTACCAGATTACCCCGGAGCGGAATTTCCCGGGCTTGAATTTCATGGGCATGTACGGCAGGCAGAACCAGCAGGATACGGATCAGCACAAGAAGGATCTCCGGAGATACAATCAGGATACTATCATCGGCCGTCTTGGGCTGGACTATTCGGTAACGGAGCTTCTTAAGACTTCGGTCTCATTTTCCCTGCACCGGCGGAGTATCCGGGAGAGCGAAGATGCCCTCAGGTCCCCGGAAGAGGGCGTCCTCGCCGGGGGCATCAACCCGGCCCTGGAAATAGGCCGCAGCCACTGGGACGGGTACCTGCTTTCACAGCAAAATGCAAAACTGGATTATACGTTTCTTATGGTGATGGACGATCCTGCCCTGCATACCATTTCCCTGCGGGGGAATTATGAACGTTCCCTGGTTCCCGGTTTTAAGGCAGTTGTCCGCGGCGGCATCCATTATGCCCCCGCATCTCCGCCCATCCTTGAATCTTCTGCCTCCTCCGTGGGTATCAATATACTCCCCAACACTTTTTCTGCGCAGCATTATGCCGGCGCCGTATTGGGATTGGAGAAGTACCTCTTTAAATTTTCCCAGGGAACCCTGGCGCTCCTCGCCACGTATCAGGCAGTCTATTCCTACGGACCTATTCTTGAACACCAATTCGATCACGGCGTCACCGGCGCTATGAATTTCTACCTAAGCAAAATAGCTATTCCCGCCCTGGGACTCGGCCTTTCCTATAATGTGGCGGCGGATGAATTAACAAGTACCTTCAGCATAGGAATGAGTTTTTAAATATAGGAGATTACTATGAAAAAAAGATTTTTTCTGGGGATAGTTTTTCTGCTGTTGTTTTCTTTTGTACTTTCCGCCGAGGATGCCGCGCTTATACCCGCCAAAACATTCAGCCTTTCCCTGACCCCCGCCTTTGAATATGCGGATCTTGTTTATAATTACGAGGGGGGTACATCGTACTGGGTTAATGAGACCGGCCTCCTGCGGATATTCAACACCGCCCTTGCCCTGGAGTACGGCATTCTTGACTGGATCTCCGTTGAAGCCAGGTGGAAACCGGGCTTGACCCTCGCATCGGATGTGGAATTTGAAACATTTTATGCTATTGAAAGCGATGGTACAAAAATACCTTCCAATGCCAGTCTCAATGCCAACGATCTATCGGATATTTTTCTGGAAGCAAAAATTCAGATCATTGGCGAAAAGGCGCCGGTACAATTCTCTCGATTGCGCTTTACCCTGGGCCCGGAAATTAAAATTCCCCTGTCGGGTACGGACTTTGAGAAACAGTTTAATAAGGCCGGAACAGCGGATACCCTTACGGTTCTTAACGGGGACAACCATGTCTTTGGCATTGGGTCCCAGTTTTATACCGATTACAGTATTACCAGTCACTTCGCGGTCAACCTGAGCGGTGAATTTTTATATTATCTCGGTAAAAAGAATTTGAAGGACAGCAGTTTTTTGGAGTACATGGCAGTACAGATTGAAAAGGAAACGGTTCCCATAACGATTATTACCAATGGCGGAGATGAGATCACGCAAGAAACCGAATCCGCTAAGGTAGAACATGCTGATGCGGAGCTTGGGTACGGCTACGATTTACGGGTTGAACTGGAACCGGCCTTTACTACCCCCTTGGGCGGAGATATGGTTCTTAGCGCAGGACTTCCGGTACAGCTCAAATTCAATTCAGGGAAAACCTATTCATTTTCCGGTGTTGAAGAGATTGTTTACGATAATATCCTTGTTACAAACAAAGATAATTTCGAGAAGAAGCTGGATGAAAATTATCCCGGTTTAAAGGCCACCGCACCAAATTTCTTGGTTACCGTAAGGCCGAATGTTTCTGTTTTCTTTATAAATTGGAAACTGCCGACAGAATTTGCGTTTAGTTATGCTATACCGGTTTGGGGACTGAACCAGATGGCCCGCTACTCCGCAAGTTTGCAGGCCAAGATCTACCTTGGCGCCGGTCTTTTCCGTTAAGCCCTGGGGACCGTTGCATCCTTCCAGGAAGGCTTGACCCCAAGAAATCCCAGGATGGTGAGGAGGGTAAAATACAGGGGGGTAAAAACCGTGTGGAGTATCCATGCGGGCCCCGCCTTGGGGACTGCGGCGCCAAAAATATTCAATGTCGCCAGGGTATTCATGGTCATGGCGAGCAGTACCGCTGCGGGAAGGGGCCATAGGGAAGGGATGAACGGAACCAGGGGGATAGCTATCATCCCCATAGAAATAGTAATCATCAGAAAACCGAAATTCAGCCTGGTGGAAATCTCGGGACTAAAGAGCCCCCCGTTATTCCACCGGAGGGTCTGGTTGAGCAAATCCCCCCAGGAGGTTTCCCCCCGGGTCATCACAAAGACATCGGCGCCGCAGGCGGAGCGTACCTGGTACTTTGATTTCGCCCGGATCTGGGAAATCAAGGCCGCATCCTCCGTGGGGGAAGGGGGAATCCGCTCATAGCCCCCGATACAATCCAGGGTTTCCCGCCGGAGTATAAGGTTATTCCCAAACCCGCCCCCGGCCGCTCCGATTCCCGTGGAAGCCGCCAGGTACATATAGCGTATGGCATGGTCAAAACACTGGTACACCGGGAAAAAACCCTTCCCCCGGGGCAGCTTAAAAACCGGCCCGATAACCGCCCCGATCCGTTCATCGGCCATGCGGGCTGTCATGGCGCGTATCCAGGAAGGGGGAACCTCGCAGTCCGCATCGGTAAAGAGGAACAGCTCTCCCCGGGCAATATCGATACCCCGGCTCAGGGCATATTGTTTGTGGTTCGGCCCGGGATTTTCTGTCAGGGCGATGATCCTGACATTCCCCCAGGTCCCGGCGAAACGCTGAAGCAAGGCGGGACTTTCGTCGGTGGACCGATCATCCACAAAAATATACTCCGTCCCGGGACAATCCTGGAGGGCCAGGGTCCGGAGCAGCCCCTCCATACGCAGCGCCTCGTTACGGATGGGGATAACCACCGAAACCAGGGGCTTAGGCGCCTCAGCCTCCGCTACCTGCAACGAAGTTCCCCGGGCGGCCCGTTTATCCCGGCGCCACTCCAAAAATAGCCCCGTCATGAGGACACCGTGGAGCCCCACAAAGACGAAGGCAAACCCAAAACGGAAAATATTGTACAAAACCAAGGCCGATACCATATTGCCTAAGTATACAATATTTGCTATGCTTTTCACCAGACTTTAGTCTGCCCTATGGGGAATTAGCTCAGTTGGTAGAGCGATTGGTTCGCAATCAATAGGTCACCGGTTCGAATCCGGTATTCTCCAATACGTATCTGGTGTATTGTAAGATAAAAAATAATCTACCGACACTATATATAGTGTCGGTAGATTATTTCAAATACCTTCTTCCAGCAAAATCTCCCGCCCTGTACGTAACACTTCTTTGACAAAAGGATTATCGTTTTCTAGCTCAGAAGTTGGAAAGGCGTTCGGCTCAAGAAGTAATACATCATCGTATTTTGCCTTTATACGAAACAGCTCATACAATACATCCCAATCCCGTTTAGATTCAAAATCTTTTGAGAAAAAACAGAGGTCAACATCACTGTCATCCCTGGGGGTCCCTTTTGCATACGAGCCGTAAAGATACACCCGGTCGATGGGCATTTTCTTTTTTACGTCGTTGATATATTGTCGGACGATTCGGTTGACGGTTTCAATGTCAGCAACCATGCGAATACCTCCTTTGCTTTTTTAAGGGTAGTTTCGGCATCCTGTTTGCTAACTGCGGCACTTAATTTTGCTTTGAACTTAGGATATCGGGTGTTGAGATAGAAAGAAGTTAACCATGAAAAAAAATCTATGACAGTTTCATCCACCGGGACGGTCAATTTGTTCTTGAACTTTGAAAATATGGAGTTGATATCATGAATTGGGGGCACATTATCGCCGATGTAAAGCGTATATAAGCCTTTAACCAGTTTTTCAATCGACTGTTGGCACATAAATATTACATACAACCACCGCCCGGTTGAACACATGGCATCTGCGGATTCAAAATCATATTGAGCTATGTCTAACCAATAATCATATTTATCTTCGTTAGTCATTTGCCGCTACCTTCCGTTCAATATAATGGAAAAACGGCATGGTAGCAAGCGGAAAACTTGAACTCCACAGGCTCTCACAAACGCCCCTCTTACACGATATATCGTGCGCCGTAGTAAATACAACCCAAATACCATATACTGTTATGTATGGAAGAAAACGGCGTTTTTAACCGTCTGGTCATGGCGCTTCCCATGGATGACCGGAAAAGCCTTCTGGAAAAGCTCAACGCCCAGTCCGGGGATTCGGATCAGTTCCTGTATGATGACCGCGGCATTCCGGATTCCGGGGCTGATATCATGGATATCAAAAACAGGTATGACGCCCTGCCCTGGTATACCCGCCTTTTTTTCTGGATCATCGGCCTGTTTGCGGGGAAAACGCCCCTGCAGATTTTTCAGGGCCAGCAGGTGGCCCAAATTGGACGGCTTATTGAGGAACAATCTCCGGGGATCTACGACTATGAGCACGACCAGCTCCTTCCGGCTTTTTACAAGGCGGTTACGGACCTCAAGGACAGCGCCCGTTTTTTCTACGATGCCCTGGATATGAGCGTGAACCGGGACAAGGGGGCCTTCTATGTCTTCCTCGCCTCCCTGGAGATGGAGGATATCCACCGCCTCCTGCTGGAAGGGACGGACCCTGTAAAGGTAGCGGAAAAGCATGTCGGCGCTTCCGATCTGGTTCTGCGGCAGCTGGGTACACAGGCCATGGAGGAGGGTATTGCCGCCATAGGGGATGACCGCCGGGCGGTGATGTACTACAATGCCCGGACCTTACACTGCCTGAAGGAACTTTCATCCTTTCTGTTTGACCGGCTCCTGGTCTCCTTTGCCAGCCGGAGCGGCGAGTGGCCGGGAAAGGTCTGCTCCGCCCATCTGGTGAATAATTACCTCCGGAACCTAAACAACATCCTCTATTCCTTAAAGGAAACTCCTCCCATGACCCTTCTGGAGTCCCTTTTTATATTCATCCTCCAGGACAAGTCGGAAACGCCGGGGTTTGACATGGAGGCCGAGATGACCCTGCTCCTCGGCCAGGCGCAGAAGGCCCTGGGCGTGATCCGCAATTTCAATAAAACGGTGCCCCTGAACCGGATACTCCGCTGTGCGGAAAGGGATATGACTATCCTCCCCAAGGCTATAAGCGGCGGCGAGGACTGGTTCAGTATGTACAAGGAATACTGGAAACGTACGGTGGATGAGCAGTTTAACGATTATAACCGCAACCACCGCCGCCGGGAACTGCTCGAGGACTTCCAGGATTTTTTTAAGGGCGCGGAGCTGCAGACCCTTGCCGGGGCGGAATCGGACTTTTCAAGCTCCCTGGATCACAACTCCGTTGGGATTCCCTTTAGGGGGGCCTTCTGTCTTTCCTTTCTGCGGACCTTTCATTCCGTACTGCTTGTCCCGGAGTTGAATCTGGTCCTCCGGCCCATCCTGATTGACGGGGAATTTTTTAAAAAGGAAAACCTCACCGAATTTACCGATGCCTATAACGATCTCTTTAAGGTTGATGAAATTATCAGACACTTTGAGGGGGATATCTCCATCAAGGGGGATCTGGGAAAGCGGTATATCGCCGCGAAGATGGATATGTCTTCCCTGTTGGTGAAACGGCACAAGGTCCAGCTTGTGGAGGATGAGGCTTCGGACGAGGCGAAGAAGATCATCGACCGGGTCGGGGATGCCATGGATCTTATGGGGAAGGTTCTGGAAGGCATACTGACCAAGGCCCCGGATGGGAAATTCGACACCCTTACCAATTTAGCGGACATGTCCGGAAACACCGATACCTTTGCCCAGAGCGTTACGAATACTATTAAAACGCTCAGCCAGGCGCGGAAACTCATGCATAAAATAAGTATCATGGAGGCCGGGCGCTAGCTCGATATATGCCGATGACCCTCCATCCCTTTACACTTTCCTTTGATAGCCCCTCATATGCGCGGGAAGCTCCGCTGCAAGTAGCACAGATGCCCCTGATGATGGACGGCAGCCCGGTAAGGGAAATTCGCTGCGTCATTTCTTCCCGCGCCGCCGGAAATATGGTATATTCTGATGATAACGATACCCGGGCCCGCTTCTTCCGTTCCCTGGGATTGGCGCCGGAGCAGGTACGGAGCTGTACCCAGGTCCATTCCCGTACCGTCCTGGCGGCGGATGACCGCTTTTCCGGCCGGCCCGAAGCGGACGGTATGGTAAGCCGGGACCGGACCATCGCCCTGGCGGTAACCGTGGCGGACTGCCTGCCGGTGTTCCTGTACGATACCCTTACCGGCGCCTGGGCCCTGCTCCATTCGGGCTGGAAGGGTACGGGGATATGCCTCAATGCCCTGTCCCTCATGGCCGAGCGCTGGGGAACCCGGCCGGAAGCAGTAGCCGCCCTGCTGGGGCCCTGTATTCACCCCTGCTGCTATCAGGTGGACGAGGAGCGGGCCGCGGTCTTTGAGGCGGAGTTTGGCGGGCCTTCCGGGGTGTATCCCCTGGGACCGGTGGTTAAGCGGGACCGGGGGAAGCCCGCCCTGGACCTCCAGGCCGCCAACGCCCGCTTGCTGGCTCAGGCGGGGGTACGGAACATCGCCTACGGTGAGGACTGTACGTTTACGGATCAACGGCTGGGCTCATTCCGGCGGGAAGGTCCTGCCTATACCCGGATGCTTGCCGTGATGGGATATTTTTAACCGGACCTATGGGTCAGAAGGAACGAGTATGGATGCCATAAGAGACGCATGGAGAGTCCGGATTGCCCGGGCTCTGGAAAAAGTACTTGCCGATGCGGGCCAGGAAGGGCACATCGACGCCGCCCAGGTGATCGCCGAGATACCCCCGAAGCCGGAATTAGGCGACCTGGGCTTCCCCATGTTCGGCTTCGCTAAAACACTGCGGAAGGGTCCGCCCCAAATTGCCCAGCTGGTCGCCGCCGCCCTGGCCGCCGACAGCATTGCTGAGGATTTGGGCAAAGGATCCTTCGCCGCCGAGGGCCCCTACGTCAACGTGCGACTGGACCGGCCGTCGGTAACCGCTTCCGTTCTGGCCCAGACGGCGGACGAAAGCGTTCCGGTAGGCCGTCCGGGCAATTTTGCCGGGTCCCGTATCACGGTGGAGTTTTCCAGCCCCAACACCAATAAACCCCTCCACCTGGGTCACCTGCGGAACGATATTCTGGGGGAAAGCATCTCCCGGATCCTGGCAGCCTGCGGGGCTGAAGTACGGAAGGTGTGCATCATCAACGACCGGGGCATCCACATCTGTAAATCCATGCTTGCCTACAAAGAATACGGCGAAGGTAAAACCCCAGCTTCCGAGCATATCAAGAGTGATCACTTTGTGGGTCACTGGTACGTCAAATACCACCAGATGTCCCAGACCGACAGCGGCGCCGAGGCGCGGGCCCAGGATATGCTCCGCAAATGGGAAGCCGGTGATACGGAGACCGTGAAACTCTGGCAGACCATGAAGGACTGGACCGTGGACGGCATGAAGGAAACCTATGAACGCACCGGGATTTCCTTTGATCAGTATTACTACGAAAGCAACACCTACCTTTTGGGGAAGGACGAAGTTCTCAAAGGTCTGGAGCAGGGTATATTCTACCGGGAGCCGGACGGCGCAGTAGCGGTGGATCTGACCGCGGAGAAGCTGGACAAAAAAATTCTCCTCCGCAAGGACGGGACCTCTATCTACATCACCCAGGATTTCGGTACCGCCATCTTCCGGCACAACGACTGGCCCTTCGACCGCATGGTCTATGTGGTAGGCTCCGAGCAGCAGTATCACTTCCAGGTCCTCTTTGCTATCCTGAAAAAACTGGGCTACCAATGGGCCGATAATCTCTATCACCTTTCCTACGGCATGGTGAACCTCCCGGAGGGGAAGATGAAGAGCCGTGAAGGAACCGTGGTGGACGCCGACGACCTCATCGACAGCCTGCGGGATCTGGCCCTGGAAGAAATCCGCAGCAAGGACCGTGAAGAAGCGGTGGGCGATTCCGCAGAGGTGGCGGAGAAGATAGCCCTGGGAGCCCTCCACTACTACCTTTTACAGGTAACCCCCGCCAAGGACATGCTCTTTGACCCCAAGGAGTCCCTGTCCTTCAACGGCAACACCGGCCCGTATCTCCAATACATGGGCGCCCGGATCTCGTCCATACTCCGCAAAGCCGACAGTAATACTAACGGCGCGGCCGAGGGCCTTCTCAAGCCGGAACTCCTCAGCAATGACGCCGAATGGGAGCTTATCAAAACCATCTCCGCGTATCCCCAGGCCGTGGCGGACGCCGCAACCCGGATGGACCCATCGGTACTGGCGGCGTATCTCTACGATCTATCCAAGGGCTTCAGCCGTTTCTACCACGACTGCCCCATCCTCAGCGCCGCCGACCCCGCCTTAGCCGCCGGCCGCCTGGCCCTGTCCAAGGCCGTCCTGCGGGTACTGCGGGATGCGCTGAACCTTATTGGGATACCCTTCCTGGAAACCATGTAACCCTGAAAAGAATATGCCCATGTAACTAT